>NZ_DVEA01000096.1:0-50984 GCF_015295965.1 Thermoleptolyngbya sp. M55_K2018_002 | reverse complement strand
GAGCCGGATTAGAAGTCCCTCTCCCGCTTTGGGAGAGGGATTTAGGGTGAGGGTTCCAAAAGTGGGATACACCCAATCTAGACTGCATTCAGTTGCCCGCTTGCCTGGAGGCCCGCTGCCAATGCCAGAACCGGAGCTTCTCGCACCAGATCCGCTAGACGCGCCAAATATCGCTGCATTCGATCCAGCGCCCCTGCCGATGGAAGGACCTGCACTGGGGCAACCTGCGCTGGAATCGCCTGCCGAAGCTCGCTTGTCGGAGGAGGGCGATCGCGAGTTGCCCGTGATGCCCCCCTGTAATCTTGACAGCGACGAGCCACCTTTGGAATCTGATCTTCATCTCCAGCAAATCATTTTGTTTTTGGAATGCCTGAACTGGCTGTGGCGCGATCGCACGGACTATTACGCCAGCGGCAATCTCACGATTTACTACAGTACGAGCAAAATCAAGACCCGCGACTTTCGCGGCCCCGACTTCTTCGTGGTGCTGAATACAGAAAAGCGCCCGCGCAAAAGCTGGACGGTTTGGGAAGAGGACGGCAAAACGCCCAACGTGATTATCGAAATTTTGTCGAACAGCACGGCCCAGCAAGATCGCGGCGCGAAAAAGCAGCTTTATCAGGACGTGCTGCGAGTGTTTGATTATTTTTGGTTTGACCCAGTAACGCTGGAATTTGCCGGATTTACGCTTGTGGGTGGACAGTATCAGCCCCTACAACCGGGCGATCGCGGCTGGCTGTGGAGCGAACAGCTCCAGCTTTTCCTCGGCATCCAGGATCGCAGGCTGCGCTTTTTTACCCCCGACGGTGTGCTCGTTCCCACCCCTGCCGAAGTCGCTCTCCAAGAACAGCAGCGGGCCGAGCAGCTTGCGGCAAAGCTGCGCGAGCTTGGCATTGATCCGGACGCGCTCTAGACAGCGAAATCTTGCATCCACGCCATGATGAAGTTCTGATGGTTTCCGTTCGCGGCTGCTTCGCGGTTTCCGGAGTCGCTGATGGGCACACTGAGGCTATGGATAGAGTGCCAGACGGCGGAGCGGGACTATGCAGATTGTGGAGCAAACCTCAGGGCGGCTAAAACTGCGCGATCGCGGCTGGTCGCTGTGGCTCACGTTTTTTCCGATAGCGCTGCTCGGGCTAGGCATCATGCCCTTGGGCAGGCACACGATTTTTTCGTGCCAGCGCGTTTCAACGCTCAGCGCCCAATGCACGCTAGAGGAGAGCAATTTCCTAGTGTCTACCCGTCGCCCGATTCCTCCCAGCAGTATTCACGGGGCGGTTGTAAAGCGGCGATCGAGTGGACGCGGCAGTGTTCGCTACAGCGTGATTTTGCGAACCAAGAGCCAGTCCATCACGCTCAGTTCCAGGTCGTCAAGCTGGAGTCGTCAGGAGGCGATCGCCAACCGAGTCAACGCTTTTTTCATGGACAACACCCAGCCCTCGCTCTACGTCGAAAATGACGACCGAGTAGCGATGTTATTCATTGGCGGCATCACTGCGGCAATGGGGATTGGCGGGCTGCTGGGCCTGTGCGAGATTAACCACGCCACGCTAGACAAAGCCAGCGGCAAACTGCACCATATCCGCCAGGGCGCAATTGGACAAAAAGAATCGGTGCTGCCGCTGCATCAAGTGGCTTATGCAGACGTGGAGCAGGGCACAGGCAAATCGCGATCGACCGGACGGATTGTGCTGCACCTGAAGTCGGGCGATCGCTTTCCAATGACGCGCAACCTCTATCCCGGCCTAAGGCATAAGGAGAAAGTCGCCCGCTCAATTAGCGAGTTTGTGGCCGCTCCCGCTCCTGAGACTGTGATCAAACCGGAACGGGCAAAATCATCCCCAGTGCCCAGCACTCCCGAAGCAGCGATCGCCCACTATCAGCAGGCACTCCAGACCGATCCCGACGATGCCGAAACCCACTATCGACTAGGTATGGTGTTTTACAAGCAGCACAACGCCCAAGCCGCCGCCAACCACTTGCAACGCGCCCGCGAATTGTTTGCCGCGAAGCACGAATCCCATCGCGTGCTGCAAGTGCAGGATATGCTGTGGCGGCTGGAGCAGGGATAGCTCGGCTGGGGCAGTTGGCGCTGGGCAATCCGAAAAGGTTATGAAATTTCAACACAGGCATTGCGGGATCTGAAGCAAATCGAAAGTTTCCAGCGATCCCCAGAGTTCGGATGGTATTACAGGGAGAGAGTTCGGGGATTAGCGGGGGCGATCGCTACAAAACGTTACATCTCCCGCCTCACCCAACCCATCTGCGACTCACACTTTGAGGATTCATGAAACAGATTCCAGCATCCCTTCTCACGCTCACCGCTGGCATTCTGATCACCCTGGTCAGCCTGTGGGTGGGTCAGCACCACGGTCTATTGCCAGAGCAAGCGTCGGAAGCGGCGGTCTTGGTAGATCAGCTTTTTAACGTGATGGTGATGATCGCCACCGCGTTGTTTTTGGTGGTGATTGGGGCAATTCTGCTGTTTTGCTTTCGCTATCGCCGTGCGCCGGGGGACGAGGGCGACGGCATTCCCATCGAGGGCAACCTGCCGCTAGAAGCCTTTTGGACGGCGATTCCGGCGATCTTGGTCATTGGGCTGGGGGTCTACAGCGTCCAGGTATTTCAAGAAATGGGCGGCTTTGACCCCGGCAGCATCCACGTCGGGCACAGCATGATGGGCGGCGCAGTGTCGCACGCGATGCCGTCTCACGAAATGCACTCTATGCCGCAGGGTTCCGTCGTGATGATGGCCCAGGCTCCAGATGATGGGGCGATCGCCACCGATGCCACGGCCGATCTGCTAGCAGACCTGCCCGAAGGCACAGAACCGCCCGCCACGCCAGTTCCCCGCTATGGCTTTGGCGCAAACACCGCCGAAGAGGGTCGCACGCCCGACCTAGTGGTGAACGTTACCGGAATGCAGTATGCCTGGCTGTTTAACTATCCCAATAGCGGCATCATGACGGGCGAACTGCACATTCCCGTTGGCAAAGACATTCAGCTCAACATCTCTGCTCAGGATGTGATCCACTCCTTCTGGGTGCCTCAGTTTCGCCTGAAGCAAGACGCGCTGCCGGGCCAATCCTCTGGCTTGCGATTCGTTGCGACCAAGGTGGGCACGTATCCCGTCGTTTGCGCGGAACTCTGCGGCAGCTACCACGGCGGCATGAGAACCCAGGTGATTGTTCACACGCCAGAGGAGTTTAACGAATGGCTCCAGCAAAACGCCGTGGCCCAGCAGCAAAACCCAGCGCAAACCGTGGCGGTAAATCCGGCGGATCTGTCGGATGGAGACTATCTCTCGCCCTACGCGCAGGAAATGGGCGTGAGCGATCAAGTGCTTGCACAGGTACTTGCACAAGTGCGATCGCGCTCTTAGCGGGCGATCGCGCCGCTTCGCGGTTCAAGGGCATTCATTCATCTGTTCCAATTCTGAACTCCTTCTTCGCGCCAAGTCTTCATAAAAAACTGGTATATTCCCTCTGCGTATGACTCAAGCACAAGTTCCACTCGACGACGCAGCGATCGTTGCAGACCACGACCACGCCCAGGTTCACAAAGCCTGGAAATGGTATCACTACTTCGGCTACAACATCGATCACAAGGTGATTGGCATTCAATACCTAGTGACGGCGTTTGTGTTCTATCTCATCGGCGGGCTGATGGCCATGGGTATGCGGATGGAGCTAGCCACGCCCGATCCCGATTTTGTCGATCCCAGCCTGTATAACGCACTGCTGACCAACCACGGCACGATCATGATCTTTCTGTGGATTGTGCCTGCGGCCATCGGGGGCTTCGGAAACTACCTAGTCCCGCTGATGATCGGCGCACGGGACATGGCGTTTCCCAACCTGAATGCGATCGCCTTCTGGCTCAACCCGCCTGCTGGCTTGCTCCTGCTGGGCAGCTTCTTTTTTGGTGGGGCACAGGCGGGGTGGACTTCCTATCCGCCGCTCAGCGAAATCACCGCTCCAGTGGCCCAGTCGATGTGGATTATGGCGATCGTGCTGGTGGGTACGTCCTCCATCATGGGCGCGGTGAACTTCATTGTTACCATCATCATGATGCGGGTTCCCAGCCTGACGTGGGACAAGCTACCCCTGTTTTGCTGGGCGATTTTGGCAACGTCGGCGCTGGCGCTGGTGTCTACGCCCGTGCTGGCGGCGGGGTTAATCCTGCTGCTGTTTGATATCAACTTTGGCACGTCATTTTTCAAGCCAGATGCGGGCGGTAACATCATCATTTACCAGCACCTCTTCTGGTTCTACTCGCATCCGGCAGTTTACTTGATGATTTTGCCAATTTTCGGCATCATGTCGGAGATTATCCCGGTCTACGCCCGCAAGCCGATTTTTGGCTACAAGGCGATCGCCTATTCCAGCCTTGCTATCTGCCTGGTTGGCCTGTTTGTTTGGGTACACCACATGTTTACTAGCGGCACGCCGCCCTGGATGCGCCTGTTTTTCACCATTTCTACGCTGATTGTGGCCGTCCCCACAGGAGTCAAGATCTTTAGCTGGGTGGCAACGCTGTGGGGCGGCAAGATCCGCTTCACAACGGCAATGCTGTTTGCGGTTGGGCTGCTGGGGATGTTCGTGCTGGGCGGACTCAGCGGCATCACGCTGGGCGCAGCGCCGTTCGATATCCACGTCCACGACACGTATTACATCGTGGCGCATTTTCACTATGTGCTGTTTGGTGGATCGGTGTTTGGACTCTACGCCGCGATCTATCACTGGTTCCCCAAAATGACCGGCCGCATGATGAACGAGCGCTTGGGGCAGGTGCATTTCCTGATGACCTTCATTGGGGCAAACCTGACCTTTTTGCCGATGCACTCGCTGGGAATGCACGGAATGCCGCGTCGCGTCGCCATGTATGACCCGCAGTTCACCGCGCTGAATCAACTCTGCACCTTTGGCGCATTCATGCTGGCGGCATCGCTGATTCCCTTTATCATCAACGCGGTGTGGAGCTGGACGCGCGGCCCCAAAGCCAGTGACAATCCCTGGAACGCGCTGACCCTGGAATGGACGACCGCCTCGCCGCCCATCATCGAAAACTGGGAAGTGCTGCCTGTAGTGAAGCACGGCCCCTATGAATACGGCATGAGTAAGGAAGCCCTAGCGGTAGAGTGATGGGGAATAGGGAAGAACGAAAAACGAAAAACGAAAAATGAAAAGCGCAAAACAAGGCCTCTTCGTTCTTCCCTCTTCCCTCTTCCCTCTTCCCTCTTCCCTCCCAACTGACCTGAACTCTCGACAAACACCCAACCATGACTGACGCAACTGCACCCACCGGAACGGCGATCGCCCCCGAAATTACTGCCGAGGCTCAGGCCCATGACCACGCGCATCCCGATTTGCGAGTTTGGGGGCTGCTGACGTTCCTAATTTCCGAATCGCTGATGTTTGGCGGATTTTTTGCCGCTTACTTGATGGTGCGCGGGGCCGCAAGCCACTGGCCGCCGGAGGGAACCGAGGTGGAACTGCTGCTGCCAACGATCAACACCATCATTCTGGTGTCGAGCAGCTTTGTGATTCACCTGGGCGATGTCGCCATCAAGAAAAACGACGTGAACGGCCTGCGGAAGTGGTACATTGTCACAGCGCTGATGGGCGCAGTCTTCCTTGCAGGACAGGCCTATGAGTATGCAACGCTGGGCTATGGACTCAAGACGAATATCTTTGCCAATTGCTTTTACCTGATGACAGGTTTTCACGGGCTGCACGTCTTCATTGGGCTGGTGCTGATTTTGGGCGTGTTGTGGCGATCGCGCCGCGCGGGTCACTATTCCGACCACAAGCACACAGGCGTTGAAATGGCGGAAATTTACTGGCACTTTGTGGACATTATCTGGATCATCCTGTTTGCGCTGCTTTATATCCTGACGCAGTTTTCCTAGATTCCAACTAGCCTCCAAAATTCATTCACCGCTGTTTCACCTCACAGTTTCATTTCACCACTTAAACTCATCACTCAACGCACGATTTTTCACGATTCTTCTCTGTGAAAAATCGTGCGTTTTCGCATTCACGCTTCAATCTCCCCATGCTCAATTTGCAATTTTCAATAGACCTCTTGCATGAATGCTTTTCTGAGAGCGTGAATCGTCAGGCAGCGGTGTCATCCAACGATTCACGCAAGAGGTTCAACATGCAATCTCAACTTGCAACCCGCAACCCATTGACGCGTCCAAACTCTTGCGTATTGTGATTGCATGTTATGAGCAACTATTGTTTGCCAGACTGTGAGGGCGATCGCCCGTACTCTAACGGCACTTTAACGGCGTTTGCCTCGCTTGCTGGGCGGCTTTTTCCGGGGTGACCTGGCTTTGGAGGTAGGGCTGCTGGGAGTTCCAGCGGTAGACGGGTTTGCGGCTGGCGCTTCTGGTAGTTCCGCCTGTGGAGCAGCTTCAGCAGCAGGCGTTTCGGCAGATTCCGTAGAAGCCAGTGAGTCTGGCTGGGACTGGTCTAGCTGGCGCGATCGCCCTCGTGCTTCCTCAATCCACAAATTGGGGAAAATGCGCTGCCAGGATGCGGGCTGAATGATGTCTAGAATCTGTGCCTCAGAGGCTTCCGCCAATGCTGCAAAGGTGGTAATTCCAGCCGCAAACAGCTTCTGCTCGTAAACCGGGCCGATGCCATTAATTTCATACAGTGGGTCGCGGGGTACTTCTGTCGGGATAGAGGCGGGCGAGCGCCCACTAATCACCTGCGCTTCGGCAATCCACGCCTCCGGGTCAAATCGCTGCCAGCTTTCCGGCTGAATCAGGGTTCGCAACTGCTCTGGTGTTGCAGCGGCCAAATCCCCAAAGGTGAAAATGCCACCATCGAATAGCTTCTGTTCATACACCGGGCCGATGCCGTTGATGTCGCGCAGCGGGTCATGGTCGATGTCTGCGGGAACGTCCACCCCCTGAGCGAACCGCGCCGCTTCCTCGATCCACAGGGCGGGAAAGATCTGCTGCCAGGCGGCCGGACGAATAATCTCTTGCACCTGCGCTGGCGTGAGCGCTGCCAAATCCGCAAAGGTGTAGATGCCTGCATTGAACAGCTTTTGTTCATAAATTGGGCCGATGCCGTTGATATCGCGCAGCGGGTCGCGCTGAATATCGGCAATCAGTCCGGTTGCCTGAACGACTTCGCGATCTGGTGATTCAGTGGCGATGCTGGATGTGTCTGCATCCGAAAGGGCGATCGCCCCTGTCGCACTAGCCCCTGTCGCACTAGCCTCCGCCGTCAGCGCCAGCGGCAAAGCCTCTAGCTGCAAGCGCACCTCAGCAAGCTGTGCCGTGAGGGTATCCCGTTCTGCCTGAAGCGCTTCTCGCTGAGCCTGGGTTTCTGCCTGCGCCTGTCGAAGCGTTTCGGACTCGACCTCAAGCGTCTGGACGCGCGATCGCCATTCCGTTTCAATATCTTCTAGCTGAGTACGGAGAGCGGCCAGTTCTGTCTCAATCGCCGTGCGATCGCTGTTCGCCGTCGCGAGATGCTCTTGTAAGGTGGCAATCCGTTCTTGCAGCGCAAGACGTTCCTGATCGCGTTCCTGAGCTATCTCCTCCTGCTGTGTCTGTGCAGAAGCTAGCTCAGCCTCAAACTCATTTCGTTCCCGCGTTACTTGAGCCAGTTGTTCTTGCAGCGCTCCCAGTTCTGATTCTAGAGAAACCTTTGCAGCTTGTGCCTCATCCCGAACCTCTTTTAGCTGAGTCCGCAGCGTGTTCACTTCTGATTCCAGAGCTTCTCGTCCGCTTTCAAACTCATCGAACTGAACTTGTAGCGTCGTTAAATCTGCTTCAAAGGTATTGCGTTCCTGCTCAAGTTCATCCAGCCGTGCGCGGAGTGTGGCGATCTCTGCCTCAAACGTATCCTTCTCCAGGGTGATGTCGTTTATCTGAGAGTGCAGCGTGGATAGCTCGGCTTCACGGCGATCGCGCTCTTGGGTCATTTCGTCTAGCTGTGCCTGAAGCGGTACAATTTCTGCCTCAAACGCATCCCGTTCAGCGGTTAGATTCTGCATCTGGGGACGTAGTGCAGTCAGTTCCGCTTCAAACGCAGAGCGCTGTTCAGCAATCTCATCGAGCTGGGCCCGCAACTCATCAAGCTGAGTTATAAACTCATCGCGTTCTTCCGTGACGTTGCCGAACTGCGTTCGCAGAGCCGCCAGTTCGGATTCTAGTGTTTCCTGTGCAGCCGTTTTGTCTGCTAGCTGGGTGTTGAGATCAGCCAAGTTTGCTGCCAATGCATCGCGCTCCTGCACGGTTTCGTCAAACCGAGTTTGCAGCGTCGCAAGTTGTAAGATAACTGCTTCTCGCTCAGCGGCGATCGCCTCTAATTGAGTTCGTAATTCCGTTAACTCTTGCGCCCCTGCTTCACCTGCGGCAGTGGCATCCGAAAGCTGAGTGCGAACTGTGGCCAGTTCTAAATCCAGCGCGTCACGTTCCTCCGCAAGACGGTTTAGCTGGCCTTGCAGGTCTTCCAGGTCTGCGGCGGCGGCTTGCTGGGCGGCCGTTTGTTCCTCAACGAACGCATCCATCTGGGTCCTCAGGGTCAGCAACTCCGCTGCATGGACCGCTTGTGCAGCCTCCAGTTCTCTCTGAAGGTCTTCTACACGAGTGCGGAAGGTCGCAAGCTCATCCCCAAGCGCATCCCGCTCGGCTGTCAGCGCGTTGGCTTCCGACAAGAGTTCTGCCCGCGCGGCTTCCTCTTCTGCCCGAACGCGGGTTGATTCTGCCACGCTGGCCCGCAGCAGCGTCACCTCTGCGTCCAACTCGCTTCGGGTTGCCTTCTCAGCGTCAAGCTCTAGGCGCAATGCCAACAAGGCGTTTTCCGTCTCAGAAACGGCTGCTTCAGCGTTTTCAGCCTGCGATCGCGCGGTTTCCAGTTCCGTTCGCAGTTCTGTCTCCAAGCCTTCCAGTTCCGTGAGCCGCGATCGCAGCAATATCAGGTCTCCCTCTGCGTCATTTTTTTCAGCTTGAATACGTTCAAACTGCGATCGCAAATCATCTAACTGCGCGTCTAGATCCGTCTTCTCTGCTTGCGCTGACTGCAACAAAACTTGAAGACTCTGTGTTTCTTCTTCAGCAGCCGTTTCTGAATTTCGCTGTGCTTCTAGCTCTCGCTGAAGCAAGACAATCTGATTCGTCAGTTCATTCCGCTCGGCGTTCACCTGGCGTAGCTCTGCGCTTGCGGCTTCCAGATCGGCGGCGATCGCCTCTCGTTCGCGCTGGCTTGTTTCAAGCTGATCGTGCAATGCCGCCAGATCTGCCTGACGATGCTCAATCTGGGGACGAAGCTGGGCGAAATCGACTCGCTCTCCAGGGTTCAGCGATTCACCTACAAAGGCCGCATAGAAGCCGCTCAAAGCCTGCCAGTAGCTATCTTTTTCTTGAATAACGCCTGCTAGCGTTTGGCGCAGTTCGTCCAAGTCAGCCGTGCGGTCGGACTGTTCTGCGCGTGCAGTTTCCAGTGCTGCTTCTAGCTCAGATCGTCGGGTGTCGGAATCCTGCAAGCGCGATCGCAGCGTCTCGAGTTCCATCTCCAATGTTTGCTTTTCTGACCGGAGCGTTTCTATGAGCGATGGTGTCTGTTTGGGTTCGCCCGTCAATGCTTGTGAAAGGGCCAGTCCAGTCACCAGAGCGGTTTGAACTTCCTCTGCCGTGAATTCTCCTGTGGGTTCATCTTTACGTTCCTCCATGCGTTCCGGCTTTGCTATCAACGAAGGGCGATCGCCCCCTGCGGGCAGCGTATTTTCTGCTGGAAGCTCCACGTTCGTCTCGGTAATGGCTTCAGATTCCGGTTCTGGTTTATCCTCCATCTCATGAATCACTTCGGCATCAATCGCTTCAGCATCAATTGCTTCGGCATCAACCGTGTCAATGTCTGACGCTTTCGTATCAGTATTTGATTCCAGGAATAGTTCGCTCTCAGGTTCGAGATTTGATTCTGAACTTAGAAGCTCTACGGTGCCAAATTTAGAATCGATGCTTTCCGATTGATCATCGGTCTTCGGAACGCCCGTATCATCGGTCTGCTTCTCTGTTGATTCAGGCTCTAGTTCAACATCTGACCCCTCTTCAATCACCACTGCGTCCGCTACAGAAGTCCAGGCGGTGTCGTTTGAAATACGAACTTGGGCGCTATTGGTTCTGGTTTTGGCAGCCGTCGCCGCTGGGCGAGTTGGGATAGAGTCTGGCGATCGCCCCAAAGACCCGGCCTGCTCCGCCGCAGACAACGCTTGATTTCGCTGACGAGCCTGCCGCGCCAGCACCGCCTGCACCAGCGTCAGCAGCCCGCCCAGCACCAGCAGCGGCAGCAGCACCCACTTCAGCAAAGAGCCAATGCCGCGCCCGCCGGGAACCACCTCGCCAGGCGCGATCGCCACGGTTTTGCGTTTGCCCGCCTCCAGCGCGATCGCCCGTTTTGCCTCGCTCAGCAGCGCTTGCCCATCAGGCGATGTGGTCAGGTTTTGCGCTACGGCTGCTGCGGGAGAACCGGGTCGATAGGCGATCGCCCCCACCTGCTCCAGCGGATATCGCGCATCCGTCGGCAAAACCTCTTGGGGAACCGCCAGCTTCACCACGCGGGCTTTGGTCTGCTGGGTCAACTGGCTGGCGATCGCGTAGCCAATCCCATCTTTCCCCAGCTTGGCGATGACCTCGGCCGTGTCGTCGGTTTTCAGCAGCACCCGGTTCACGGTCTCTGGCAACGCATCCGGCGGCACGAGTCCATACTGCTGCAAGGCCGCCCGCGTTTCGCTGGTGGCGGGGCGATCGATCAGGCGAATCGGGCGATCGGGCCCGCCCACCTGCGTCCAGTTGGTAATATCGCCGCGCAGGATTTGCTCGAATTGCTGCACCGTCAGATGTCCCTTGAAGGGATTATCCTCGCCCACGATGACTGCAATTTGCGCCTGATCCAGCCATAGCGTTTTGAAGCCTTGGGCGAGTTCGTCTGGCGTGAGCGATCGCCCCACCGCCACCAGATCCACCTCGCCTCGCTTCAGCGCTGCCAGCCCTGCATCCGTTCCATTGGCCTGCACCTCCACCGTGAGATCTGGCGAGTCTGCTTCGAGTTGCTGCTTGAGCGCCCGATTCAGCGGCAGCAGATCGCGGGCCCCATCAATGCGAATGAGCGTTGCAGGTTTTGAAGCCACAGTTTGCAAATCTGCTGCATTAGCAGGCATAATTCCCAGCAGCACGAGCAAAAGACCCGACGCAGCCAGACCAGCCAAAGCAAAACGGTCTGTCCAAAAACCAAAATTTTTTGACATGAGGAGGATCCTGGCGAAAGGTGAATAAAACCGTGCAGTGCAGGCTATCCGAATGCTCACGGAACGCCAACCCAACTCAACCCGCTACAACGCTGCCGCGAACAAAAACCTAAGCGTTACGTCGGCGCAGCGCCATCCCTTTAGAAATAGTCCAGATGCCTGATTTGCGTCAGTTGTACAGAACACAAGCGATGCCCATGTGCCTTAAGCAATTCCAAAGTTTGCAGCGCGTTTTTGTGTGCAACTGGTGGAATGATCCCTCCACCCGGCATAATGAGGAAGCAATGTCAGTTCTAAAGTTTAGACTGACGATTTTAGATTGGCGATTTTAGAATGTTGGGTTAATTGTTGGTTTAGCTGATTTAACTTGATATGCCGCAAGACTTTCAGCTATTTTTAGCAGCTTCATGGGTCGCGCTGTCTAGGCTATTGTGTACACCCATTTCGATTATTTGCGTAAGGCTCTGAGAGATCTCCCTAAATCCCCCTTGATTAAGGGGGACTTCCGATCCGGTTCTCCCTGCTTCGGGTTTCGGTTCCCCCCTTAAGTAAGGGGGGCTAGGAGGGATCAAAGCACCGCCGCTTGAGTTCGGTTCCTGCTTATTTAAAGGGGGCTGGGGGGGGATCAAGGCATCGCTGCTCAAGCCTGAGAACTTGTGTGTACAAAGTAGGTTCTCTAAGAGAGTTGTCTAAGAGGATGTCTGAAAAGTCCTACTGTTTGGAGCAAAGCGTGCAGATCCCCCTAAATCCCCCTTAAAAAGGGGGACTTTAAGGCGGTTTCCCCCCTTTTTAAGGGGGGCTAGGGGGGATCTCTGAGTGCTTAACATTACAGGCGATACCTTTTCAAACACCCTCTAAGAGAATTGATAGGATTTTCATCAAAGACTAAATCTGTCCCTAAGCCGTTATTTGGGTATGCCCTTCACTTACTCTCGCACTGTCCGCTTTCAAGACACCGACGCGGCCGGCGTTGTGTATTTTGCCAACGTGCTGGCTATGTGCCACGAAGCCTATGAAGCCTCCCTCGCCGCCTCAGGGATTAATCTCAATGCCTTTTTTTGCTACCCGCGTATTGCGATTCCCATCACCCACGCCACGGTAGATTTCATGCGGCCGTCTTTTTGTGGCGACGAGCAGAAGATTTACGTCACGCCCAAAAAGCTGAAGGACAGCGAGTTTGAGATCGAGTACGAAGTGTTTACGGTGGAGCGAGTGGGCAAGGAGATTCCCGAAATCCAGGAAACCTGCGTTGCCCGCGCCTTTACCAAGCATGTGTGCATTGACAGCGCCCAGCGTGCGCGATCGCCCCTACCGCTAGAGGTGATGAAGTGGCTCAGCCAGTGGAGCCGCGAAGGAGAAAAGGTGTTTGACGATCTGGAAACCTTGCTCTAGAACCGACTCTTCGTAGAGGGCGTAGTAGGGGGCAGATGGGCGATCGCTCATCCAAGGCAGACGTTCAGAAGTGGCAATCAGGCGGCGATCAGAACGCATTGCCGGGCCAGGGTGGCGGCGAGGTTGGCGGCCCCTTTGGGGTCGGAGTGGGAGGATAGGTCAGGTTACCCAGCGGCAGATCGCCCCGGCCCATCGAGGTAAAGCTGCTGATCTGCACAAAGCTGGGAGTGAATAGGAAAATGTGGTCGCCCAGCCGCTCTTGGTGTCCATCCACCGCATAGGCTCCACCTGCCACATAGTCGGCCGCCCGCTGGGCCTGGTCTGGCTCCATTAGCCCTAGATTCAGAATGACTGACTTGCGCTCTCGCAGCGCCCGCACCGCTTGGGGAATTTCTTCAAAGGAGCGCGGCTCCATCAACACCACTTCAGGCTGATGCCCAGCAGCACGCGGCAGGCCTACGACATTATTGGGGACGCTATTTGGCGCAGCACCCCCACGGCGGCGAGGGGCGGGCGACGGGAGCGGAACTTGCTCAGGGTAGGCATCAGCATAGCCGTAGGACTCATCTTCGGCAGTGTATCCCAGGTCTTCGTACTCGGCATCGTCGTAGGGTTCGCCCAAACCAAACACGTCTTGAATTCGCTGGAAGAAGCTCATGGCTGTGGGAGGGTAGAGAGGACGGAGGGGCTGGCTATGGCGGCGCAGAAATCGCTACGGACAGTATAGGAATCAAAGTATAGAACTTTAAAGACTTAAAAGACTTGGAACTCAAACTAGAACTCAAACTAGAACTTGACCCTAGAACTCAAAAATTACTCAAACAATCGAACCGAGCCTGAATTTAGTTCGCTTGTTCTATTTTAACCTGTGTGCCCAAAATCCTAAAGTGGTTCCGCTCAAGTTTTGTGACGGGTCAAGTTTTGTAACGAAGGCGCAGATCCAAGCGTTTCACTGTCTACTCCGGACTGCGAATCCGACCTGCCCAATCCCTGTGATACTCATCACATTGTCCAGGGCATTCCATCACCATGCAGGGGCCCTGGCAGTCACCCGATTCTCAGAGAATTATCACCCCCCCAGATTTGTGGAATCACCCGGCTGGAGCGTGAAACAGGAGATAGTAGTCACAGCTAACCCAGAGAGTGTTCCAGCCATGAATGAGACTCGGCCAGCGCTACCTCGACGCAATTTGACTCGCGAAATCAAACCCACCTATTGGCGCAAGCTGATCGAGGCGGGAGTGCCCATCGATGCCGCCGATGCCATTGCCTGGGCGATCGCCCGATACGACACAGCCCGGCGGTTGCCGCCCTCTAGCCAGCAAGCGCTGATTCGGCAATATTGCGCGTTTGTGTGTCGGGCGGGGTTGTGGCGATCGCAGCTTTTGGTCAACCCTGGGCTGTAGTCGCGGGTAGAGTCAGCGCCCTGCGGCACTTCACGACCTCCGCCGCGCCGACCTCTGTTGTGACTGTTATGACTGTTGTGACTAACCATGAACGTTATGCAATCACCGATTACGCGACAGTATGCGATCGCCCAGGCGGCGCTGGAACACGCCGTTTATTTCCTGGAACTCGGAGCCGATACCAAAGCCGCCACCTACTTCCAATTTGCCGCACAAAACTTCCAGGGCATTGCCAAAATGCTGATCGAGCAGGAGACTCGGCGATCGCACCTGGATTCCAGGGAGGGGTAGTGATCGGGTTTTGGGAAGGCAGGCGGGTTCGGTGATCGCGCCTATGAGCGTGCTTATGACAGCGCTTATGACAGCGGCAAAAGAATTTCAAATTCGGTGCCGATGCCAGCGGGCGCGTCGGCTGGGAAAAGGGCGGGTGACTTGAGGCGAAACTGGCCGCCGTGTTTGGCGGTGACAATTTGATAGCTGACGGATAGGCTGGTTTCTTTGGCAGCACGACGCTCGACGGTGAACGACTCTAGAATACGCTGCTGGACTTCGGGCGAGAGTCCGGGGCCGTTGTCCCTAATGCGGACAGACACCCAGCGGCGTTCGTTTCGCGCTGCTGCGCCTGAGGGCGACTGAGCTGTTTTAGCGGTTGCTTGGATGGGGCCCGAGTCGGCTGGCGCGATCGCCCCCGATGGGTTAGCCCATGTCCCGCCGCCGGGTGATGGGTCTAACAGTCCCTGGATGGCTGTAGTGATGACGATTTGGGGTTTGCGGAGAGAACCGGCCGCCGCGTGGGTGGGGCGATCGCCCATCCCCTCAACCCAGTTCTGGTAAGTGGCCGAGTCCAGCAGCGCCTCGACGGCGTTGATCAAAATATTCATAAACACCTGACTCAGTTGCCCAATAAAGCAGGGCACGGGCGGCAGATGCCCATATTCACACACGATGTCGATTTCTCCAGTCAGGCGGCTTTTTAGCAGCAGCACCATGCTGTCAAGGCATTCATGCAGGTTGGCAGGCTTGGGATAGACCTCATCCACATGGCAAAAGTTTTGCAGGCTGGTGGCCAGGTTCTTGAGCCGTTCGGCTCCGGCGCGGATGCTGGCGATCGCCTGGGGCAGATCCCGTTTTACGTAATCTAGCTCAATAGCTTGCTGAAGCTGCCGCACCGCAGGCGGCACCGACGGCAGGCTGGCTTCGTAGGCGGCGATTAGATTCAGCAGGTCGGCGGCATAGCTCGACACATGGCTGAGGTTTCCCCAGATAAAGCCCACCGGGTCGAGGATTTCATGGGCCACGCCGTCCACCAGTCTCCCCAGCCCAGCCATTTTTTCGCTCTGAATCAGTTGCACCTGGGTTCGCTCATAGCGCACCTGGGTTTCGATGCCGCGAATCTGCCAGTGGGCCCGGTTTAGATCGTGGGGGCTGAGCAGATAATACGCCCCGTCTGCCTGCACCACGATTGGCTCGTTGAACTGGTCGGGCGATCGCCGAAGGACTTGCTGCGCCGCTGCCAGAATCGGCGTGTGCCCTGGTAGCATTAGCGGCGGCTGGGCGGCGTAGCTGTGCAAGACTTTCAGCGGGCGACCGAGAAACAACTCCGCCCCATGCGGCCGCAGCAGATATTCCAGCAAGCGCTGACGCGACAGCATCCCCACAAACCGCGCCGCATCCCACAGCACCACGCCCGGCAGCGCTGGATGCTGCTCAAACACCGCCGCAACTTGCAGCCCCGTCTGTCCACAATCTGCCCGAAAGTCGTGCAGCGGCAGTTCCTCCAGCGTGGACTCTGAGCTAAGCACCTGAAGGCCGGCCTCGCGCAATCGAGGCATCAAAAAATTCTCGGCTAGGGCCTCAGGCAGTTCCCCAGTCAGCGCCTCAGTCAGCGTCTCAGGCAGCACTCCAGTTAGCGTTTCCGATAGCGGAGATTCTGCGGAACAATCGGTCGGGAAGTCGCTCGATATCATGAACAGGTTATCTAGAACAGGTTATCTATCGGTCGGAAACAGTCCCAACAGCAGACAGACCGAGCCAGCCCTGGCCGGGAAAGCTTCCAAGCCCGAAGGTCTCCACAACCGGGCGATCGCTGTCAAGATTGCTGTCAATTGGGAAACTGTTCAGACAAAATTACAACGTGCAGGACTGACGCACTTGCGATAGGTTTTCTGGATTTTGGACGATTTCTCGCGAGCTGCGCCCGCGAGAAATCGTCCAACTGCGTAAGTCCTAACCTGATTGGACGAAATTATTTGTTTAGAATGCCCAGGAATCAAAAAACAGCATCTATCCTTTAGGAGTAGGCAGGCGGCAGGATTCAGCATTCAGGTCAAAAGTCTGGCTACGCAACCGTTTCCTGCACTGCCGCAAACATCCCCATCCCTTCGTCTTTCCAAACCTTAATTTCCAAACCCTAATCCCCCAAATCCCTATGACTACTGATTCCACTGCTGCGGCAACTCCCGTCATGTTGCAAAGTGAGGTGATCGGCAAAGTTGTCATCAAGCCTGATACGGCTGAGGAAGTCGGGCGCGTCAGTCGGCTCTGGCTCGATCCCAAAGCGCATCAAATTGTGGGGCTGGAATGCACAGCAGGCGCATTGGGGATTAAGCGCCATGCCTATAATTGGCTACAAATTGCCAGCATCGGCTCTGAAGGAGTGATTCTCAAGGCCCACATTGGCCCAGAACCGACCAAGCCCGATACGGTTGTGTTTGTGCTGGGTGATGAGGTGTGGACGGATAGCGGCAGCCGCGCTGGGCTGGTGGTGGATTATCGCCTTGACCCGACGAGCGGGCGCGTGCTGGATTACCTGTTTACGACCGACGGCTGGGGCGGGCTGACGAAGGGACTGCATCGGCTGCATCCGGCAGGCGTGATTGGCGTGAGCGATCGCCGCTTGGTCTGCACGGTGTCTTCGGTCGAGGCGGCGGAGTTGGAAAGCCCCGGCGTGGTGCAGAAAGTTCAGCAGGCGCGGGATTTCCTCAAAAATGATTATTCTCAAACCAAAGCAGATGTCAGCAACCTCAAGCAAAAGCTGACGGGCTTCGTTGGGCAGGCACAAAGCAGTGCCCAATCGCTGACCGAGCAAACCAAAGCCACCCTTGCAGAGAAAGCTGAGCAGCTTCAGCAAACGACCGAAAAGGCAAAAGAAACCCTTGCGGATAAAGCTGGCCAGCTTCAGCAAACCGCTGAGAGCGCTGCCGCCCAAGCCAAGGAGAAGCTGGCCGATGCGACAACCCAACTGCAAGCAACGGGGGAAAAAGCCAAAGAGTCTGTGGCCAATCTCACGGCCCAGGCGCAGGACAAGGCACAGCAGCTTTCGGAACAGGCTCAGGGGGCGATCGCCGATGCAACCCAGCGCCTCCAGCCTACTGAGCCGCCTGCTGCCAGCCCAGAAGACCTGCCTGATTCCTCTAATTCTTAATCGACTGGCTAATCGCCTCCCCTGCTGGGCGCATCCCAGTTCTGCAAGTTCGCCCTCATCCCCCAGCCCCTTCTCCCAGACCAGGAGAAGGGGAGCCGGATTGAAAGTCCCTCTCCCGCTTTGGGAGAGGGATTTACGGTGAAGGTTACAAAAGTGAGACGCACCCCCTGCTTCCCGCCACAGGTTTGAGCTTGTTTGACTCCATAAAGCTGAAACCACTGGGAAATGGGTCTGGTGTCAAGGGCGATCGCACCATCCACCCCTTTTTCGATGGAGAAGGACGGGTTTTGCGATCGCCCTTTTTGCAATAAACCTAGAGGTTCATGCTAGCGGGTGATCAGAGCGGGTGATCTGGGTCTACACCGCAGCATGAAGAGTTATTTCGAGCCTTTGCCTATCTTGATACTAGAGAGCGATTCAGGATTGTATCTCGACTTGGTGAACGAACCTTCTGCAAGTGGGGGTGTTCCCATTGCACCCCCGCCCTTCCTTTCAGACGGTTTTCCAGTGCAAGGTTCCACCATCAAGCCTTCAGGATTAAATAGCAGAATGACTTACGCAGTTGGACAATTTCTCGCGGGCTGCGCCCGCGAGAAATTGTCCAAAACCCAAAGAGCTTATCGCAAGTGCGTAAGTCCTGAGCAGTTTCAGGGTTTTAGCAAGGTTACCTTGCGGGGAGCTAGTCTAGCCCTTGCAGCGCACCTAGCGCCCGACCCCCCGACCAAACTTCAGGATTCGTGACTATGAAAACGGTTTATTCTTTGCAACAATTCATCGCCGTGCTATCGGGGCTGGGATATTTCGCAAATTCGGACGCAAATTCGGACGCAAATTCGGACAGCCTGCAAAACGACCCGCAGCCAGAGCAGCGCAAAGGACAAAGCCAGCGGGCGAGGGATGACCTGCAACTGGCAATTCGCACCTTTCAGGCACACTACGGGCTGCCGCTGACGGGCGAAGCAGACCAGCCCACCCAGGAAAAAGCACGCCAGCTTGTCCGCAACTTGCACCACGGACTGAAACAAACCGTGAGTCCGGATCTGTCCATCAGCGAGTTTTATGGGCCGCGCACGGTTAGCGCCGTTCAGCAGTTTCAAGCGCAACGGAGACTGCCTGTGACTGGCGTTGCCACGGCTAGCGTCCGCAGCGCTATTGAAGAAGACCTCAAGCAGCAACTCCGGCAAGCCCTCGGCAATGCTGGCAACCGGCATACCCCTTGTCCCTGTGCAAATTAGTAGGCTGGAATCGACCCAAAAGCCAGGGCACGTAATCAACGTTGTCCCAAAGCCGTCATCTGCATCCTCATCATCCGCATCCTAAAGACTCAAAATTTTGCAAGGCCCTGGACAATATCTATACAAACTATTAACAAAGCAGATTACACAGCAGGGCGATCGCCCTGTTTTATTCACGCTGCCTGTACCTAACTCGATTCATACAGCCCTTGAATTCCTCGTCTAAAGGCGCGAGATGTGCCTGAGATCAGCCATTTGTGCAACTCGGCGGTCACGCTGTCTAGCAGCCATAGAGCCAGCAGAAAATATAGTCTGAAAAAGGGAAAGGGGCGATCGCTCACCCAAATCTCACGCACCGCCGGAATTCGGGTTTCAAATTTGTATTCTTTGAAACCAGACTCCGCCTTTTTGCGGACAAAAGACCCGCCGAATATGGGTTCTTTTGATGTAGGAAGTGTGAACTTCAGAGGCCCCCTCGGGAATTTTCGGAGGGCGGCCTGTAGAACTTTATGTAAGAGCTTTGTGCAAACTGCCTCTATCGACCTGTTTGTGACTCGCTTGAGTCTGCGTCTTGCATCAAGACCGCTTTGTGATAACAGGCATTGAGCCGTTTGCCGCCGAAACGGGGTGCTTCTAGACCACTAGCATTAACACTGCGTCGTCATAAGACCTACGCAGAACCTAACGTGAAACCTGCGTAAACCCATTGGCTAAAGCCGATAGATGTTTACAGACCGAATCCTCAGGACTGGCCTAGCGTTTGGATTCTCATTGAGTTGTCAAATTGAGTTGTCAATAAGAGTTGTCACCAACCAAAACCGAATCTCGGTGTGGACTGTTGACTGAAACCATGTCCTTAGACTAAGCGCCTGCCGCGACCTGCCACCCGGCCACTCCTCCGCAAGTCTCCCCTTTCGGATGTGGCACTCGACTCTAGTCGCAGGGTCAGTTGGCATCGCTTTGTGCAGAGGACTGGAAGTCTTTGCGAGCCGCGACGCTCAAGAAACGCTTGGATGGAACCTGAATATTCTTTTTCAGTCCTGATGAATTAGTCCTGAATACCGGGAACACTATCGGTAAGCAGTGAAAGAAGCCCCTTGTTACCTGGAGCAACTGAGACGAGTACTATGCCAGCAAGATCTTTCTCCGCTGAGGCGGACTACAACGACTCCTCGAATAGCTTTGAGCTTCAAACTGGCGCTGTCAACGCTCAAGATGACGATCTAGAAGCGCAACTGAGCGAGGATTTGGCAAGCCTGGAAATGGAGTATGGGGCGGGTGCAATCGGCAAAAACGCCACCGCGCGGCGCACGACTGACCTGGTGCGACTCTACCTCCAGGAAATTGGGCGGGTGCGGCTCCTGGGGCGCGATGAAGAAGTCTCGGAAGCTCAAAAGGTGCAGCGCTATATGTCTTTGCTAGAGGCTTGCCACAAAGCAGCCGAACAGGGCGACCAAGCGCTCCAGCACTACCTGCAAATTATGGAAACCCAAGATCGGCTGGCCTCTATGCTGGGGCATCGTCCCTCGCTAGAGCGCTGGGCCGAGGCGGCGGGGATCGCCGTGACAGAACTGAAGCCGCTGCTGGCACAGGGCAAGCGTCGCTGGGCTGAGCTGGTGCAGCGTCCTGTAGAGGAACTGGAACTGGTGCAGTCGGAAGGGCTGGCTGCCAAGGATCACATGATCAAAGCCAACCTGCGCCTAGTGGTGTCGGTGGCCAAGAAGTATCAGAATCGCGGGCTGGAATTGCTGGATCTGATTCAAGAGGGCACGCTGGGTCTGGAGCGAGCAGTGGAGAAATTTGACCCGACGAAGGGTTATCGCTTCAGCACCTACGCCTACTGGTGGATTCGGCAGGGCATCACGCGGGCGATCGCCACCCAAAGCCGAATTATCCGCCTGCCCGTCCACATCACCGAAAAGCTCAACAAAATCAAGAAAGCGCAGCGCAAAGTCTCCCAGGAAAAGGGCCGCACCGCCACCTACGAAGACATCGCTGCCGAACTCGACATGACCGCGCCCCAGGTACGCGAGGTGTTGCAGCGCGTCCCCCGCGCTGTGTCATTGGAAACCAAAGTAGGCAAGGAGCGCGACACGGAACTGGGCGACCTGCTGGAAACCGAAGGCGCATCGCCAGAGGAACTGCTGATGCGAGAATCTCTGATCCGCGATTTGCAGCAGTTGCTTACCGACCTTACCAGCCGCGAGCGCGACGTAATTCAGATGCGCTTTGGACTGGGCAACGGACAGCCCTATTCTCTGGCGGAAATTGGCCGGGCGCTGGATCTGTCTCGTGAGCGGGTGCGCCAGATCGAGGCGAAGGCGCTGCAAAAGCTGCGTCAGCCCAAGCGCCGCAACCGCGTCCGCGATTATCTGGAAGCGTTGTCGTAGCACAATCCGCTGGTTCAACAGCTAGCTCAATAGCTAGTCCAACCGTTAGCTCAACAGCTAGTCCAACCGTTAGCCCAAACCATTGAACAGTGCATCCGACTCAGTTGGATGCACTTTCGCGTTTTATAGTCCGCATTTTGTAGAGAATGTGACTGGATTTGGAGAAGGTATCGAAAGCGCTTGTCAGTCCGTCTTCTACGACCCGCTTGGGAAATCGCTAGGATTAGACATAGAGCAGGATATCGGGCAAGACATCGAGCAGGCGCGATGAGGCGCTTCGTATCCCAATTCCATGCCCCTTGCTGAGCCAACTTGTAGTCAACTTGTGTGCCAGTGGCTACTTGTAGCTAACTTGTAAAGCTGCCGTTTGAGGCGGATCTGAGAGGGCAATGGGGCGGGGTCATAGTTTTGAATTGTTGGCTGGATCATTGCAGGAGTTTGAGATTGGCAGATCGTAAGGACAGGTCAGACCGTTCAGGCAGTCCCCACACTAGAACCCTTCCTACAAACCCGGCTCAGGACGCTGCCGAGCGATCGCCCTTTGACCCCGCCCTGGATCAAGAACTGGACGAGGCGATCGCCAGTTTTCGCGAGATCCAGGCAGACCTAACCTACTGTCAGGCGCAGGACGCGCTGCGGGATCTGGTGAATGGGCTAGATCTGACCCCGCGAGAGCGATCGGGTCTGGAAACAGAGCTAACTAGCCTGCAAACCCTGCTGCAAAAGCTCGACCGTATGGTGGTGCAAATTGCGGTGTTTGGCATGGTGGGGCGGGGCAAGTCGTCGCTGCTGAATGCGCTGCTGGGGCAGTCGGTGTTTGAAACGGGGCCGGTGCATGGCATCACGCAGGCGGTGCAGGCGGCGAACTGGGAAATTCGGCAGGAGGCGATCGCCGGAAGCGCTCAGGAGGTTCTGCGGGTGTCGCTGCCGGGAACGGGCCAGTCGCAGGTAGAGCTGATCGACACACCGGGCATCGACGAAGTAGACGGCGAGGGGCGCGAACAACTGGCACAGCAGATTGCCAAACAGGCGGATCTAATCCTGTTCGTTGTATCGGGGGACATGACTCGCGTGGAATACGAGGCGTTGTCGGCGCTGCGGCAGGCGGCTAAACCGATGCTGCTGGTGTTCAACAAGGTGGATCAGTATCCCGATGCCGATCGTCAAGCGATTTATCAGACCATCCGCGACCAGCGCGTGCGAGAACTGCTGTCGCCGGACGAAATCGTCATGGCGGCGGCTTCGCCGATAACGACGACGGCCGTGCGTCAGCCTGATGGTCAGCTTGTGGTGCGCCGAGAAGCCGGAAAGCCCCAGATAGACGACCTGAAGCTGAAAATTTTGGAGATTTTGCACCGCGAGGGCAAGTCGCTGGTGGCGCTGAATACGATGCTCTATGCCGACGATGTGAGCGATCGCCTGTTGCAGCGCAAGCTCGAAATCCGCGATCGCAGTGCCGATGACCTGATCTGGCAGGGCGTGATGACCAAGGCCGTGGCGATCGCCCTAAACCCGATTACCGTGCTAGATCTGCTGGGCGGCGCGGTGATTGAAATTGCCCTGATCGTCACCCTGTCACGCCTCTACGGCATCCCTATGACCCAGCAAAACGCCCTCATGCTGCTGCAAAAAATGGCAATTGGGCTGGGCGGCGTGACGGCCAGCGACCTGCTGCTGACGCTGGGACTGGGTTCGCTGAAAAGCCTGCTGGGTGCGGCGGCTCCAGCCACCGGGGGCGCGTCGGTGTTGCCCTATGCCTCCGTGGCGATCGCCCAGGCGGGGGTGGCAGGAGTGTCTACCTACGTCATTGGCCAACTCACCAAAACCTACCTCGCCAACGGCGCATCTTGGGGGCCCACCGGGCTAAAAACCGTCGTCAGCGAAATTCTTGACTCTCTTGACGAGGCCTCCATTCTGAGCCGAATTAAGGGCGAATTGCAGGCTAAGTTGGAGCAGCAGTAGAAGGGATGGGGAGAATGGCTGATTTTCAAATCTTTGAGCAATCTATTCAGATCAGCGCCAGCGCAACGGCGGTCGAGCAGTGTCTGACTGACCTAGAGTTGATGCATCGCTGGCTCAATCCGGCGCTGCGCTGTGAGCCTGTGGGTGTTTGGAGTACGGAACTGGGCGGCAAGAGCCGATTTCTAATTCAAACGCCGCTGGTGCAGCCTGCGCTCTACAGCACGGTGGTCGAGCGGGAGCCGGGGCTGATCGTGTGGGAGTTTAGGGGATTCTTTCAGGGGCGCGATCGCTGGGAGTGTCAGCCGACTTCCACGGGCACGACGCTGGTCAATCGCTTCGAGTTTCGCATTCCCAATCCCATCGTCCGCTATGGGTTCAATACGTTTGCGGCAGAGTGGACCCGGCAGGATATGCAGGCGCAGTTGCGGCGGCTAAAGCGCGTAGCAGAAGCGGTTTACAATAGCTCACAAACCGCACCCAAAAAGTGAAGAAACGTATGCAAAACTAAACCTTGATTACAAATTCCCAGTCTTCAATTGGGAATTTCCGACCTGGGTGATAGGTTGATGGGTATCGAATAACACCATCAAAAACTTTCGGTCGGTTTAGCTCAATGTACGATAAGAACACGAAAAAAGATTGGTTGAGCGCGGTTCTAACTGCCACGCTGGGCGCAGGAGCCGTGACCACATTTGCCATTAGCCAGGGACAACATCCGGCGATCGCCCTCAGTATTACAGCCTTTGCAGTTTTGGCTGCCTTAATGATTGATCACTACAGCCCGTCCTGAGTTTGAGCTGAAACTTGAGCCTAGATTGTCTAAATTCAAGCAAAATGGGAACCGAAACTTGATCTGACCTGAGCTATTGCTCAATCCTGACTATTGCCCAACGAGGTAATTTTCCGGTGCAGTCTGCTAATCAGGCTCTTTGGGGAAAGACTTTTGCCGCTCCTGCCATGCCTGCCAAAGGTCGGGGCGGCGTTTCTGCGTGCGCTCGATCTGCTGTTCGTGCCGCCAGCGGGCGATCGCCTGGTGGTTTCCCGACAACAGCACATCGGGCACTCGCCACCCGCGAAACTCCGCTGGCCGAGTGTATTGGGGATAGTCCAGCAGCCCATCCTCAAAGCTTTCCAGCTTCAGCGACTCTACTTTGCCGACTGTTCCCGGCAGCAGGCGAATCACGCCATTTAGCAGCGCCAGCGCCGGAATTTCGCCACAAGTCAATACAAAATCCCCCAGCGACACTTCCCGCGTCACTAGATGCAACACGCGCTCGTCTACGCCCTCATAGTGTCCACAGATAATGACCAGTTGATCCCGGCTGCTGGAAAACTCCTGAAACATCTGCTGGCACATCGGCTCCCCCTGCGGAGTCATGAGCAGCACCTCCCGTCGGGGCAGCACGGGCAGCGACTCCACCGCCGCAAAGATCGGCTCCGGCTTCATCAACATCCCCACGCCGCCGCCATAGGGTTCGTCATCGACCTTGTGATGCTTGTCGGTCGTGAAATCGCGGGGATTGGTCAGATGCACCTCCGCAATCTGGTTTGCCAGCGCTTTGCCCAGCAGTCCGGATTGCAGGGGAGAGGAAAAGAAATCGGGAAACAGGGTGATTAGGTCGAAGCGCACGGGGGGAAGAACGGAGGGGGAAGAGGGAAGAGGGAAGAACGAAGAGGGAAGAGGGTTGGAAGGGGGAGGCGGCTGCTTTGGAGTATTGTTTTTTGGAATAGTTTTCGGGGTGGTTTCTGGAGGCTTTGGGGGTTGGTGGTCGTAGAAGGCGATAGGTTTTTGCACCTATGCTCAAGGGGAATGTAATGAAGCTAGGATAGGGTTCGCACAAAAACTACCGTTAAAGGCTTGAGAGTATGGTTAAATAATTACGCTTAGACTCTAGACCCATTCCCATTAGATTTGCTGATTTAACTTGCCGAATCTAAATTCTATTCGACTGAACTTGATCAGGATAAAGCAGAGTCGGCGATGATATGCGAGATCGCGCCTGCGAGATTGCCCCTGCACCATTGCAAGCACTATCGCTCGTCTTTCGACGATTTATCCGAGGGTTCATGCCTTGACCGCTGGTTTCGCTGCATACTTGCTGCATATTTACTGCACGGTAGAAGATTTCCCGGCTGTTTTTCCCTGAGTCCCCACTCGCCAGCAACCTTCACTCTCGAGTAATGAGTAACACTCAACACGGGCTTGGCAAATTATTAGAACGGCTAGTGTCGCGCCGTCCGCTTTCAGAGCGGATGTTCCAACCTGATCCTACCCTCCAGCGTCAACGGATGCCCCAGTCTACAGAAACAGCGGTTATGGTCATCGGCGGTGCCGAAGACAAAGTCCACGGTCGTGAAATTCTCCGCACGTTTTTTCATCGATCTCGCGGTGCGGATGCGCGGATTGCCATTATTCCTTCGGCTTCGCGGGAGCCGGGGGTGATTGGCAGCCGCTACCGCGAGATTTTTGAAGACATGGGCGCAAAGGATATTGCCATTTTCGACATCCAAGATCGGGATCAGGGGAGCCATCCTGATTGGCAGGCGTTTCTGGAAGACTGTACGGGCGTGTTTATGACCGGGGGCGACCAGTTGCGGCTATGCGGGCTGCTGTCGGATACGCCCATCATGGAAAAGGTGAGAATTCGCGCTCAACTGGGCGAAATTACGCTGGCGGGCACGAGCGCGGGCGCGGCGGTGATGGGCCAGCACATGATTGCGGGGGGTGGCAGTGGTGAGCCGCCGAATCGGTCGCTGGTGGATCTGACGACGGGCCTCAACATTATTCCCGAAGTGCTGGTGGATCAGCATTTTCATAACCGCAACCGGATGGCGCGACTGATGAGTGCGATCGCCGCCTATCCCGAAAAGCTAGGCATTGGCATCGACGAAGATACCTGCGCCATGTTTCAGGGCAATGGAACCTTTGAGGTGATTGGCAAAGGCACGGTGACGGTGATTGACCCAGGTCAGATTTCCTTTACCAATCAGCCCGACGCGGGCACGGACGATCCCCTGAGCATCCACAATTTGCGGGTGCATATTCTCAGTCATGGCGATCGCTTCGATTTCTACAAGCGAGTCGTGCTAAATCGGTAGCGATCGCTCCATCCCGATAGGTAATTACTCACAAAAGTGTCTCCCTAGCCATTGCACAGGAGGCAAAAATGCGTCAGGATTCAGGCAAAAGATCTATAGTGAGCAGTTCTAAAACAAACTTAAAACTGTTTCAAATAATACAGTTTGTCTTTGTTATCCCGCTTGACACTAGACTATCGTGCTTCTAAAGCCGCACTTTATCCTGGAATCCCAGCGCTATGAAGATTCTCAAGACTCAGACGTTGCGAGGACCCAACTACTGGAGCATTCGATACCCGAAGCTGGTGATCATCCGGCTCGACCTCGAAGACCTGAGCGATCGCCCGTCTAACGAAATCCCTGGATTTTACGACGGGTTGGTATCCCTCCTGCCCAGCTTGGTCGAACACTACTGCTCACCCGGCTGCCGGGGCGGATTCCTCAGCCGCGTCCAGGAAGGCACCATGATGGGGCATATCGTGGAACACGTCGCGCTGGAATTGCAAACGCTGGCCGGGATGACCGTCGGCTTTGGGCGCACCCGCGAGACCTCGACTCCCGGTGTTTACCAAGTTGTGATTGAGTACAAAAACGAGCAGGCGGGTCGCTACGCAGCGCGGGCGGCGGTTCGCCTTTGCCAGAGCATCGTAGACACAGGTCGCTATCCCGTTGAAGAACTGGAGCAAGACCTGAACGACCTGCGAGAACTGGCGATGGAAGCGGCGCTCGGCCCCAGTACCGAGCATATCGTCGCCGCGGCCGAGGCGCGGGGGATTCCCTGGATGCCACTCAGCACGCGGTCGCTCATCCAGCTTGGCTACGGCGAATATCAGAAACGTATCCAGGCCAGCCTCAGCAGCGGCACGGGCATTTTGGGCGTAGAGCTAGCCAGCGACAAGGAAGGGACGAAGCGGCTGCTGGCCGAAGCGGGTGTTCCGGTTCCTCGTGGCACCACGATTTACTACCTGGATGAACTGGAGCAAGCCATCGAAGACGTGGGCGGGTTCCCCATCGTCATCAAGCCGCTAGACGGCAACCATGGCCGCGGCATCACCATCGACATTAACTCAATGGCAGAAGCCGAGGAAGCCTACGATGCTGCCCAAGCTGCCTCAAAATCCCATGCAGTAATTGTCGAGCGCTTCTATCGCGGGCGCGATCACCGGATCTTGCTCGTCGGTGGCAAAGTGGTGGCAGTGGCAGAGCGCATCCCTGCTCACGTCGTTGGCAACGGTCGCTCCACCATTGCTGAACTGGTGGACGAAACCAACCGCGACCCCCGCCGGGGGACAGGACACGACAACGTGTTGACCCAGATCGAGCTAGATCGCGCTGCCTTTCAAATGCTGGAGCGCCAGGGCTATGACCTGGATACAGTGCTGCCGATGGGGCAAGTGTGCTACTTGAAGGCGACCGCAAACCTTAGCACAGGCGGCATCGCCATCGATCGCACGGACGACATCCACCCTGAAAACCGCTGGATTGCCGAACGCGCCGCCAAAATCATTGGGCTGGACATTGCCGGATTGGACGTGGTAACCCCCGACATTTCTAAACCCATGCGCGAGGTGGATGGCGTAATCGTAGAAGTCAACGCCGCGCCGGGCCTGCGGATGCACTTCTCACCCAGCGAGGGTACGCCGCGCAACGTGGGCGAAGCCATCATCGACATGCTGTTTCCGCCCGGAACGCCTGGCCGTGTGCCCATTGTGGCGGTGACGGGCACCAATGGTAAAACCACCACCAATCGCCTGACTGCCCATATTTTCAAGCAAACGGGACAAATCGTCGGCTACACCACCACCGACGGCATCTACATTGGCGACTATCTAGTGGAAAAGGGCGACACCACAGGGCCCCAAAGCGCCCAGGTGATTTTGCAAGATCCAACGGTGCAAGTCGCGGTGCTGGAAACGGCGCGGGGCGGGATTTTGCGCTCTGGGCTGGGCTTTAACCAGTGCGATGTGGGCGTGGTGCTGAATGTGGCGGCCGACCATTTGGGTATTGGCGATATCGATACGGTGGAGCAACTGGCACACCTTAAGAGCGTCGTGGCAGAAAGCGTCGGGGTGGGCGGCTATGCTGTGCTGAATGCGGATGACCCGCTGGTGGCGGCGATGGCTGGCCGCGTCAAGTCGCAGGTGGCCTACTTTGCCATGAACCCGGACAATCCCACGGTGCAAAACCACGTCGCTCAGGGTGGACTGGCGGCAATTTATGAAAACGGTTACCTGACGCTGGTGAAAGGCGACTGGGCGCTGCGGCTGATGGAGGCGGCCAGCGTGCCCCTGACGATGGGCGGCCGTGCGCCGTTTATGATTGCCAATGCGCTGGCGGCTTCGCTGGCGGCCTTTGCCCAGGGCGTTCCGGTCGAGGCTATTCGGCAGGGGCTTGCCACCTTCCAGGCTTCTGCCAGCCAGACTCCCGGCCGCATGAATCTGTTTAATCTGGGTGAGTTTCATGTCCTGTTGGACTATGCCCACAATCCCCACAGCTATGAGGCGCTGGGCGGCTTTGTGCGGAACTGGAACGGGGAGCGGATCGGGGTGATTGGCGGGCCGGGCGATCGCCGCGATGAGGACTTCATTACCCTCGGTCGGCTCTCGGCTGCCATTTTCGACCGGATTTACATCAAAGAAGACAACGACACCCGTGGACGAGCGCGGGGCAGCGCAGCTGCGTTTATCGAAGAAGGTATTCGGCAAATCCAGCCAGGTCTGAAATATGACGTGATTCTGGACGAAACCGAAGCCATTAATACGGCGCTGGATCGGGCCCCCAAGGATGCGCTAGTGGTGATTCTGCCGGAGAGCGTTAGCCGTGCCATGAGCCTGATCGATGCCCGCCGACCCATTTCGGAGGCGACCACGCTCCAGCCCACCCCCGAAGCCCCACCAGAGCCGCCAAGGTTGGAAGACAATCCCTTCGAGACGGGCTTTGAAGAGTTTGTGCCCTCTGTGGCAGAGGGATAGGCTGGGGTTAGGATTCAGCGCTGCTTGAGCCAGTCTGCTTGAGCCAGTCTTCTTCCCGCTTAAACGTGGTAGACCCCAACAGTTCCCAATTGCGTCGCTGCAATCGCCAGGTTACATTTCTCAGGGTTGCCATGCTCCCTGGTGCCAGTTCAAGCTGACTAATCGGTTTGACGACGGGATTGGCGATCGTCATTGGGTTTCCCTCCGCCTTCTGAAAGTGCTGCTTAGAAATGCCACAAAAAATGCCACTTTAATGCCGCTTAATGCCGCCTTGAAGCTGCTCTTTGGATGAGTATAGGGTTCGAGCCTTTTGAGAATCGTGTTAAGCAGTCAGAGGCAAACTGTGTGAGGATAGTGCTGGCTCAACTTGCAGGCTGAGATTTGGGTATTTAAGCAATCGTTGGTAGCATTTGGCAATAATTGGCAACATTTAGGTTTCTCTAGGGTTTCCCATCAGGAAAGAATTATGTTGAAAGCGTCTGAGGTAATGTCCAAAGAAGTAGCGACCATTCGCGGCTCAGCCACGGTCTATGAAGCCGTCAAGCTGATGAAGGAAAAGGCGACCCGGACGCTGATTGTGGAACTGCGCCACAGCCAGGATGCCTATGGCATTGTGACTGAAACGGACGTGGTGTACAAAGTCGTCGCCTACGGCCTCGACCCAGCGCGGGTGCGCGTGTTTGAAATTATGACCAAGCCCTGCATTGTGGTGAATCCTGATCTGGGTGTGGAATATGTTGCGCGGCTATTTGCCAATACGGGCATTCACAGCGCTCCGGTGATTCAGGGCGGGCTGCTGGGGCTGATTACGCTGAACGACATCCTGACCAAGGGCGACTTTGTGGAACAGCCCAAGGCCGTGCTGCTGGAAAACCAACTGCAAGAGGCGATCGCCCATGCCCGACAGGTCTGCGCCGCCAAAGGCATCGACTCGCCAGACTGCGCTGCGGCGTGGGACATTGTGGAAGAATTGCGAGCCGAAGCCGCCCACCAAAAAGCCAATCGCACCTACGGCGATATCACAGGCGGCAAGTCTGCCTTTGAGCAATACTGCGAAGAGAACCCCGACGCACCCGAAGCGCGAATGTATGATTCGTAATTGGAATTCGTACGGACTTACGCACTTGCGATAAGTTTGCTGGGTTTTGGACGATTTCTCGCGGGCTGTGCCCGCGAGAAATCGTCCAACTGCGTGAGTCCTACCAAAATCTCAGATCAGCGGAATCCGAATGATAAACGTTGTGCCCTTGCCCACTTCCGATTCGCATTCCAGACTGCCGCCGTGACGCTGCACGACAATCTGGTAGCTGATGGACAGCCCCAGCCCTGTGCCTTTGCCAACGGGCTTGGTGGTAAAGAACGGATCAAACAGGCGATCGCGCGTTTCGGCAGAGATGCCCGGGCCGTTGTCGGCAATGCGAATGACAACGCAGCCAGTTGGCTCTGGCGACTGAGAGGGTGCGGGTTCGGCGGGCGGTGCGAGGGCGATCGCGGGCTGCGGCACAAACTCGGTCGAGATGGTAATCCGGCGTGGCGGGGGGCACTCTTCTAGCGCGTCGATCGCGTTCGCCAGAATGTTCATAAACACCTGGTTTAGCTGACCCGCATAGCATTCCACTTTGGGCAGCGATCCGTATTCTTTTTCAACGTCAATTCCTGTTCCTTCGGCGTGATTTTTCAGGCGATTTTGCAGGATCAACAGCGTGCTGTCAATGCCTTCGTGAATATCCACGGGCTTTTTCTCTGCTTCGTCGAGCCGAGAAAAGTTTCGCAGCGACAGCACAATCTGACGAATCCGGTCTGCGCCAATTTTCATCGAGGTCATCAGCTTGGGCAGATCGTCGCCAATAAAGTCCAGGTCGATCGACTGGAGCGCCTGAACCACCTCATCCGGCGGATCAGGAATGTGATTTTGATACAGATTCAACAGATGCAGCAGGTCTTTGGTGTAGTTGTTGGCGTGAACCAAATTGCCATTGATGAAATTCACCGGATTGTTGATTTCGTGGGCAATGCCCGCCACCATCTGCCCCAGGCTGGACATTTTTTCGGACTGGATCAGGTGCGCCTGGGTCTGCTGGAGGTGCTGCAATGTCTGGCTGAGCTTGGCGGCCTGGGCTTCGGCGGCGATCGCCGCTTCTCGGCTGTGGGCATACAACTCCGCTTGGTCGATGGCGATCGCCACCTGGTCGGCAACGGCTTGCAGCAGTTCCACCTCGCTGTCTGTCCAGGCGCGGGGGCTACTGTGATAGCAGGCGATCGCCCCCAACTTGTGCGATCGCGTTTCCAGCGGCATCAGCAAATGCGCCACCGCATCGGCTCGGTTCAGCACCTCCAGCAGCCCCGGCTCGACTGCGCCCGGCCGCCCGTCGGCAATCCGCACCATCTCCAGGTTCAGCACCTTTTCGCCCAGCGCCCGCCCCGGCCCCAGTGGATAGTCGCCCAGCAAGCTCATCAGCGCCGGGTTGCGGGCTTCGTGCGTAATCTCTAGCCGCGTCGCCTCCAGCGTCGAGCGACACCAGAGAAACTGGCAGCGATCGACCTGGAGCAGCGACCACACCTCACTCACCGTTGTTTCCAAAATCGCCTCCAGATCCAGCGACGCGCGAATCTGGCTGGCCAGGCGAAACAGCAGCGCCTCCCGCCGACTCAGCAACTCCTCTCGCGCCAGCGTCCGGTCGATGGCAACGGCGAGACTGTTGGAAATCCAGCCCAGGGTTTTATGCACCGTTTGGGCAAAGGGCAGATGGCTAAACAGCGCCATGACTCCGATTAAGCGATCCTCTGTGACCAGCGGGTAAGCCGCAAAGCCAACTATGCGCTCTTGCTCCAGCCAGTCTTTGGAGCCGATACACATATCATTTAGCACGTTGTCGGTGAGGTAGGGCTGCCGCGTTTGGGCAGCGTAGCCGATTACCGAAATGCCGATGGGAATGCGGTTTTGAAATTCCTTAGGGCAGGAGGAGCCGCCTGCGCTGGCTTGTAGCTCTAGCAGCCGCGTTTCGGGATTAAGCGTCCACACGTAGGCCGAGTGCGCGTCGAGATACTGCACGAGTTGGGCCGTGCAGCGCTTCAGGATGTCAATAACAGTGCCGCCCTGGGATAAGGTTACGCCGACGGCCGCGCCCAGTTCCGCCAAGTGCGATCGCGCTTTGAGTTCCTGCTCCGCTTCTTTGCGCTCCGTGATGTCCGTTCGCAGGGCGATGTAACGCTGGGGCTTGCCCGCATTGTCCAGAATGGGGACGATGGTCGTATCCACCCAGTAGAGGATATTATTCTTAGCCCGGTTGCAAATTTCGCCGCGCCACACATTGCCAGAGGATATGGTTTGCCACAGATCCCGGAAAAACTCCCGCGAGTGATAGCCAGAGCTAATCAGCCGATGATCTTGCCCGATTAGCTCCTCGCGGGAATACCAGGAGATTTCGCAGAATTTATCGTTGGCGTAGAGGATCTTGCCCTGGGGGTCGGTGATGGCGGCGATGGAGTGCTGATTTAGCGCGAAGGCCAGGTCAGAAAGCAAGTCGTACTGCGGCGGTTTGGGATCGAGCGGCGCGTCTGCCGAAACTTCGCTGGCAGTGGCGCACAAGAGCTGGCGGTCTGGCAGCGGCCCAATGCGCCACTGGAGCCGATGATAGCTGCCGTCGCGGTGGCGGCATCGGTTTTGAAAGGTGACTTTCTTCCCTTTGGCGACGACTTTTTGAATGTGGTTGAGGGTGATTTCCCAGTCGTCGGGATGGATGAATTCCAGGAATGGCTTGGCCATGAGTTCTGCTGCGGTGTAGCCCAACAGCCTGCGCCAGGCGGGGTTGAGCCGCTTGAGGTAGCCGTCGGCTCCCATGACGCAGGCCAGATGCGCCGATAGGGAAAACAGCAGCTTTTGCTCGGTTTCGGCAGCATGGTGCTGGGCGATCGCCTCTGTCAGAGCCGCCGTGCGCCGCCGTAGCTCAAGTTGAGCAATCACCTGTCGCGCCAGCAGCCGCAAGCCGTCCATCAGCCCTTCCGATGGATTTCCCGGCTCCCAGCCCATCACCGCCAGCACGCCCAGCGCCGCCCCCGCCGGACTCAGCAGCGGCACGCCAGCATAGAACCGTACCGCAGGCGTACCTACGGCGATCGGCTCAAATACAAACCGCTCATCCTGCTGCAAATCCATCACCAGCAGCCCATCTTCGGCGGCCAGCGTGCTGTCCAGGCACACCAGCGGATGGCAGGGCGTGTTCTCGGGCCAGCCCGTCAGCGCCTTCAGCCAATAGCGGTCTTCGCCTGCCAGCGCCGAACTGTCGCCTCGCAAAAAGGCGATCAGCCCCACCGACACGCCTCCTAACTGCGCTGCTAACCGCGCCAGCCCATCAAACCCCTCTTCAGGCGTGCTGTCTAAAATGTTGTACTGACGCAGCACATCGAGCGTAGCAAAGTCGGGAACTGGCATAGTTGTGGCACGGAAAGCAAGAGAAATGAGGGGCGGATAGGCGACGGGCTGCGAACGTATGAAGCGACGGAAAATTTTTGTCTCGGTTTAGCGCCAGACTTAGGCACTTGCGATCAGTTTTCTAGACTTTGGATAACTTCTTGCGGGCGTGACCCGTAAGAAATCATCCCACCGCGTAAGTGTCCTGTATTTTCCAAAATACCAGCACCAGACGAGGGGACAAAGCTCCCGATCGCCTATCTTTCCTAGAATTCCCTTACCTCTGAAAGACTATACAGTGGATTGGGGGGCTGTCTGGTGGGGCGGGGACACGGGCAGCGCGACGGTGAAACAGGTTTGCCGAGCGGCACTGGCGACCTGAATGCTGCCACCCAGATGTTCTGTCATTTTTTGCACCAAGGCCAGCCCCAGCCCTGTGCCCCCTTGTTTCCAGCGGTCGATGCCAGGGACGCGATAGAACTTCTCAAAAATATGGTCTAGCGCCTCGGCGGGAATTTCCACGCCAGAGTTGCAGACACGCAGCACAAAAAAGCCTGAATTGGGCGAGGGAAGAGAGGCAAAATTTTGCGCTGAGGCGAGATTTGGGGCAGCGGAGAAGGGCTTGAGGGCAAACGGGCGATCGCCCCCGGTCGTTTTGGCTATCGTTTCAGCCGTCGTTTCAGCCGTCGTTTCAGTCATCACAGCAGCTTCGCAGTCAAACGGGCCGACAGCGCAAGCAGCCACCCGAATTTTTTCACCGGGCGGTGTGTATTTGCAGGCATTGTTGAGCAGTTCTGTCAAAATGCGCTCCAGGCAGGCTGGGTCGGACGTGATGACGGGCAGCTTGTCGGAAATTTCAATCTGCAAAGTCTGCTGGCGGTTGCGGATGCGCTCCTGAAACGACTCGACAATGTGCAGCACCCAGTCCTGGAGGGAGATGGGTTCCAACTCAAGGGCCTGCGTCCCGGAGGCGAGGCGCTGTAAATCGAGCAGGTCGTTGATTAAATTAGCCTCACGTTCGCACTCCGCCTCTAAAATCTTCAGATATTGCTCGCGCCGCTCGTTCTGCTGCGACAGTTTCAGCATATTGATCGCCATTTTGATATTGGTAATCGGGGTTCGCAGTTCGTGAGAGACGGTGCTGAGAAAATCGTCCTTGAGCAGATTCAGGTCTTCCAGCGCCTTGAGCTGAATTTGGGCTGCTTCATATAGCCGCGCCTGCCGCAGGGCGATCGCACACTGGCTGGCCACCTGCTGCACCAGCCGCACCTCTGGCTCCTCAAAGCATTCGCCCTGGGGCTTAAATAGCCATAGATCCCCCAACACGCCCTGATCGTCCCAAATTGGATGGGCCAGCACCGTCATCATGCAGGCAGTGGGGCGGACTGGATGGGGCAGCGCGGCGCAAAACTGGCAGGATTCTCCCCGCAGCAGCAAACCATGAACCTCAGAAAACTCGTTGGGAATGGCAAAGCTCGTGCCCAGCGCCGACGGCAGGGCGGTTGTATATTCGTACTGAATTGTCGAATACTTTTGGTCGGCACTGTAGAGCGCTGCATCACAACAGAGGAGGTTTAGCTCTTGCCCCAGCGCCTGCACCGCCGTCTGCAAAATCTGCGACTCGTCCAGGCTGTCGCGCACGCTGTCGGTAATGCGCCTGACCAATGCTTCGTAGCTCAGCGCCTGCTGAATCGCGCCAAACTGCTGGGTCAGCGTTTTGCCCATCGTTCTAAAGTTTTTGACCAGAAACGCGAGTTCGGTGATCTGGCTGTCGGGCCAGTCGATGGGCTGCCCAGCCAGCAGCTTGTCGGGTAGATTGGTCGTTACCTGGGCAAGTCGGGACAGGGGGCGCACCATCCGCTGGCTCACCAGCGCCGACACCAGCAGCGCCAAGAGCGCGATCGCCAGCAGCAGCGCCAAATTTCGAGAGTAGATGCTCTGGATATTTCGCATATCCGGCTGGGCAGAAGCCATGACTTCCAGCGTCCAGGGCAGGCCTGTATCCACAGGCACTTCCTGCACAAAGGAGGAGTTGATCCAGCGCACCATGATGGGCCGGTGTTTGTTGGGAAATAGCTGGTAGAAATGCTCATCCAGTTGCTCAATGCTGCTATTCTCCGGCAGTTGCAGCAGCGAACCGGGCGGGCGATCGCCCCGCGTACTCAGCACCACCGCCTGCCGCCGCCCAATGAGCGTGAGATCCAAATCCTGGTCGCCAGCGCTCTGTCGCAGCAGGGACTCGACTTGATCGAGCGTCAGTTCACTGGTGATCAGGCCTTCAACCTGCCCATCCCGCACAATGGGGAAATTCCAGACGACATAGGGCGGCGAATCGGGCACCACATCCGACAGAATCGGCTGGAGTGTTTGTCGAGCCAGGGCTGCATAGGGGCTTAGTGGGGCGATCGCCGAGTCGAATGCTTTGCCAAACGGCTCATCCAATGCCTCATCAAACGTCTCGTCAAACGCTTCATCAGACCGATTGCTCGATCGCGATCTGTTGTGGCTGGAAACCAGCAGCCGCCCCTCCCGATTCCACACCTGCACCTGGCGCAAATCGGGCAGCAGCCGTTGGGTCGATTCGAGATGGTGCTGCAAATCCTCCAGATCCGTCTTGTGATACTGCACGACTTGCAGCGCCAGTTCGTTCGCCGACCGCAGATGTTCCTGATGCCACGACCGCAGCGCTGCCACGGCATAGCCCGATACCCGACTGAGATCGGCCTGGGCTTCGGCCCGAATGTTGTCCACCACATCGCGGCTGGCAAGCACAATCAGCAGCAGCGTCGGAAAAAAGACAAACGCCACCAGCAGATTAAACAAGGTTTGCTGAACAGCGAGGGAGTTGATAGCGCTGGGTCGATTTAGCCAGCGGTGGATGGGCAAATAGGTCATCAATAGGCTGGCAACCAGCGCATTGAAGATGCCATTCACAGGCTGCTTGAGCAAAATGATTTGCACCTGGAAGGGGTCGGCCTGCAACACGCCCGCATAGAAAAACCAGCCCAGGGGAACTCCGATCAGCAGCCAGAAGAGTCCATCCAGCAGCACGATGTTTGGACGGTTTGTGGGGCGATCGCCATAAAACAAAACGCCCACAAACAGCGCCTCCAGCGTAAAAACCACGCCCGCGTAGAAATGTCCCCACAGAAAGTAGGTACAAACACCGCTCAGCGCCCCTGCCAACACGCCCCACCGAACCCCATAAAACCCCACCACCAGCCACACGGCAATGGAGCCAAAAATCAGGTCAATATTAAAAAACAGGTTCCATCGCGCCAGATTGCCCAGATAGCTGGCGACGAGCAAAATCACTAGACCCAGAAGACTTCTGCGCCGGAGAGGGAAACCAGTGAGTTGCCTCAGTTGGCGCTTTAGCCCCATATCGTCTGCCCTTTCCAACAGGCTTTACAGCATCTAACCACGCCACTCAGCATTTCTTCGCAGTTCGTTATTTGTGAGATGTGTTAGCGCATCAAAGCCTTACGAGATGATGCGTTGATGATGCGTTACGGCTACGCCTAACAGCACCCTACAATGCGATTCATTATCGCCGACTGGCTTATCGCCGACTCGCTGATTTGCAATTGCACGCTGCTGTCTCTATATAACCCCAAGCAACTTGCGGAATCTGCATTCACGCTTGGGTCTGTTTCAAAAGTTGATTTTTAGGCTAGGTTTTTCAATGCTAGGACTTACGCAGTTGGACGATTTCGCGCAGGCTGAAACAAACCCAGGATTCGGAAATCTCTCCTGGGAAATTCGAGCTTTCCATCTGGGCTTGGTATGATCCGCATTATCACAATGAAGGAGTGGATTCGCAGAAATCCCGATTGTTTAGGGAGACAGCCATGAATCAAAACGGCTATGGGGGTTTGCGGTTTACCCTGTCAGGACTGGGGTTTTGGATAACCTTGCTGGCGATCGCCTGGCTGCTGGGCATGGTGGGGCTGGGCTGGCTGGTGAAGTCTTTTATCGTGCTGATTGGGCTGCTGATTCTAACGCCTGTGATTGCCTTTTTTGCCTTTCGCTGGTGGCTCAGCCGCAACCTAGTGGAAGCGCCCTGCCCCGTCTGCGACACTCGCTCCGCAGGCATCAACGGCACCCAACTTCGCTGCCCCAACTGCGGCGAGGCGCTGCGGGTCGAAAAAGGCGCATTCTATCGCCTCACGCCACCGGGCACGATTGATGTACAGGCCGTGGAGATCGAGGCTCGCCCCATTGAGGAAGCAAAGGATGAGAGGGGCTAGAGACGCTTGATGGCTGCCGTTTTTGCATAGCTGCCGTTTTTGCAAATTGCAGAAACAGCCTAGCAGCTTAATAAGTTGCTAGGCATTGTCTTAAGACTTTCTAGGTCGTTGATTGCCCTGAGTCGATCCCCTTAAATCCCCCTTAAAAAGGGAGACTTCCGGATCGGTTTGGCCCAGTTCTCCCCTTGTTAAGGGGGGCTAGGGGGGATCAAAAGGGTTTTCAAGCACGCCCTAGAGTGAGTGGCAGATCTACCCCCGATCGCCCGTCAGTTACGTCTTCTCTCCTTCCGATTTCAGCGCCCGATCTAGCACCGTCCTCGCCTGCTCTGCCTGGGCGCGGGCTTCCCGGTAGCGCAGGTTTGCCTGGGCATAGGTTTTTAGCACCTTAAAGCCCTCTTTGAGGCTGGCGATTTCTTCTTCGCTGACAACCTCGTCGGTGAACAGGGTGTCGATTTGGGCGCGGATCTTCATCGCCTCGGCCCGGGAGGCCTGCACCCGCAGCTTTAGGGTGGCCAGGTTGCTGAGAACCTGCACGGCCTGAGTGATTGCGTCTTCGTCTTCGGTGTTGGTCAACACAGGCTCCTTGACTTCGATAAACTGATGGGGCCCAAAGCCATCGGAAAGATCCGTGGGCAGGCTGCCGGATTCCATTAGCTCAATGAGCTGATCCATCGCTTTGTCGCGGGCTTTGGCGGAATCCTTGCCGGGAACGGTGAGGATTACGTCGGGGCTTTGGGCGAGCGTATATTGCACCATAGGGCGTTGGGGGAATGAGTAAAGTACCTATGTACTAATTTTACTCGATGGACGGTTCGCAGATTGGGTTCGCACCAGGATGGATCTGAGGGGCGATCGCCCTTCTGGAATAACCCACAGTCCAGCAGCGAACCCACATGGCAAAGCGATCGCCCAACTCACACACCCCACAAGCCGGAGTGTAAGGGCGATCGCTTCAGAGCGTAGCGCAAAATTCCCAGAACAGAACAGCGCTTTCCCAAACGGGAATCAGGCGATAACGAAATTTTTGGGCTGCACCGCATCCAGCGACACGTTTCGCAGCGTCACCAGCGTTATGAAATCCAGCCGCAGCCCGTTGCCGTCGCGGTCGATTTTCACCTCCGTATTCGCGCCATTCTGCACCAGCCGAATGAACTGGTTGTATTGAGCCGTGGGGCTGGGCGCAGCAAAGGTAGGGCTGCGAAAGATGCCGCGCAGGTCAATGCGATCCACCGCTTCAAAGTCGGTAATGATATCGCCTGCGTCGTTCAGGTTGTTATAAACAAACATATCGATGCCTTGCCCGCCCGACAGCACATCCGCTCCGCGCCCCCCAATCAGGATATCGCCGCGCTTGCCGCCCTTCAGCGTGTCGTCGCCGTTGCCGCCCACTAGTTCATCTCGCCCATCGCGGCCGATCAGGCTGTCATTGCCTTCGCTGCCAAACAGGCGATCGTTGCCCCGTCTGCCATCTACCACATCGTTCCCCCGCTTGCCGCGCAGGATATCGTTGCCAGGAGTGCCCGCAATCCGGTCGTTGGCGGCGGTGCCGTTGCGAGTAATGCCAGCGGGCCCGTTGTTAAAGTCGATGGGTTCAATGGGCGTGCCCAGGCTCACGTCGATGCGATCGCCCACATAGCGGCGCACCGAAAAATCTCGGTCAAAGAAGCCCACATTGGTTCCCACCAGCACCACATTGCCATCGGGCTGGAGCGCAATATCGGCATTGTTGTCCGCCGCATCGAGATCCGTCGTGACGCGCCCGTTGCCGTCGAAGCTGCTGTCCAGAGAACCGTTGCTGTTGTAGCGCAACAGAGCGGCCCTGCCGTCGCTCACCGCCAGCACCAAAATCTTGCCATTGGGCTGCACCAACACCTTCTTTGCCGTGCTGTTATTGCCCAAACTGGTCGTGACGCGCCCGTTGCCGTCAAAGCTAGAGTCGAGGCTGCCGTCTCGGTTGTATCGCGCCAGGGCAACCCGTCCGCCGCTCGTCCCTGCCACCAAAATCTTGCCATCCGACAGCAGCACCGCATCCGTCACCGCATCCACAGTGGTAAAGAAGCCGCCAAAATCGGTAGTTCGCACGCCCGATCGCCCAAAGCTGCGGTCGAGGGAACCGTCGGAGTTATAGCGGGCGATCGCAAAATCATCGCTACTCGTCCCCACGGCGATCAGCTTGCCGTCGTTTTGCAGCAGCACCTTTTGAGCAATTGAGAACGTCGTGCCGCTGCCGATGCGCGTCCGCACAATGCCCCGACTGCCAAAGTCTCGGTCGATCGACCCATCCGTGCGATAGCGCACCAGCGCAAACGCCGAACCGTCGGTGCCCGCAACCACAATCTTGCCGTCATTTTGCAGCAGCCCGTCGCTAACCTGTGCCGTGGCCCCTAGGTTGGTCGAATTGCGCCCATCGCTGTCGAAGCTCGTATCGCGAGAACCGTCCGTGCGATAGCGAGCCACTGCAAAGCTGTTGCCGCTAAAGGTGCTGCTGCTTTGGCCAATCACCAGAATGCGACCGTCGTTTTGCAGCAACACTTTTTGAACCGTTTCTGTAGCCCCAAAGTTGGTAGACTGGCGGCCATTTCCGGCAAAGGAACTGTCAAGCGAACCGTTGAGGTTGAAGCGGACAATGCCAAAATCGCCATCGCTGTCGCCCACCATGATGAGCTTGCCGTCGGATTGCAGCACTGCATCGCGCAAAACCTGCGTGCCGCTGAAGTTCAGCACGGTTCTGCCGTTGCCCGCAAAGCTATTGTCTAAGGAACCATTTGCCGTCAGCCTGGCCGCCGAAAAGCTGCCACTGCTGTCGCCCAGCGCCAGAATTTTGCCATCGGCTTGAACCAGCACTTTGCGAGCCTGGTCGAGGCCATCTAGCCCAAAGGTGATGCGGCCGTTGCCATTGAAGGTGGTATCGAGTTTTCCGGGAGTTGACATACTGAAAGGAAAGTTTGGGTGAAAAGTGACTGAAGGGACGTGCGCTTTGAGAGTAGGAAATCAGAAAAAAATCAGTCAGAAAGTTCAGGTAAAGAAGCGCCAAAAATAAAGAAGTGTAAAAGCTGATAGAGAGCTAATAGAGAAACGGGCAGAGGAGGCAGTTAACCTCGCCGCCTCATGTTTTAGCGCGTGTGGGTCAGTTTGCTCTATCCCCTGACAGCATGATTTCAAAAACTGCCCGATTACAGGATCAATTGCCTGTAATGTCTTGGAGGAGCCTCGATTTTTCCAGCGGAAGCGCTAGAGGACGGAACATATGATGGATTTGGGCGATCGCAGGTTCCCGTTCGCTCCCCAATGCATGAGGGTTTCTGCTGGAAAAGCCTGTTGGAAAAGTCTGTTGGAAAAGATGGGCGACGTTCACAAGGGGTGATTGCTGATCGTAATCAGCACGAAATCAGGGCAATGTTCCCAAGGGGTGACTGCTGATCGAAATCAGCATGAAATCAGCACGAAATCAGTACGAAACCAGTTATTCGACGCGATAAGCACAAGACTGCCCCGCTGCACGATGATGGCTTCTCGAACGGGACTGACCTGCCGCACCGCTAATAGCACTTGCAACGTTCCCAGCAGAACCGCCCCTGACGCTACGGCAGGGTTCAGCAGCTTTACGGTTTCTATGACTTTTTTTCAAAAGTCCCTCTCCCAGAGCGGGAGAAGGATTTAGGGTGAGGGTTACAAAAGTGGGATGAACTCTATCGGATGGATCTGGCGATTGCTCAAGCAGTTCTTGGATTACTTCTGAGGTCATGCCACTTTGATCGGCCAAATCTGGACTTTGGGGGCTATTCTTCCAGTTCGCGATCGCCCTCTTCGTCTACTTCGTTCATCCCTTCCTTGAAGCCCCGCAGCGTCTTGCCCAAAGCCCCGCCCAGCTCAGGGATCTTTTTGGGCCCAAAAATAAGAATCGCAACGACTGCAATAATGGCAACCTCGGGCCAGCCCAAACCAAACATAACGCTCTCCTGCCACTCATTCTGTCCCCACTATACGGGAATTGTCGGGCATCGCGTCGCCAATCTGGGAACCGCCCGAATCGCCCAAAATGCCGCCATTGCAGACAAAACATCCAAAACCTCTAGAAGGCGCTTAACCCATACAGGTAGGAGCCTATGCAGGTATGGGCATCCTCAACACTGGTTCTGGGGGCAGCTTGACCGCTGCGATATAATGTAGGTTTTCGCTGGGAAGTATTCTGTCCCAGCTTTTTTATCCAGCAGGACTTACGCACTTGCACTTGCGATTAGTTCTCTGGGCGTTGGACGATTTCTCGCAGGCTGCGCCCACGAGAAATCGTCCAACTGCGTAAGTCCTATCCCGTTTGCTAGCTTGAGTTAGCAAGTGGAACGTGTCTTTTTGGAAATGGTCACTAGGAGTTGGTTTTGAGCGCGCTTTTGATTGCAGCGACGGATTCAGATACGGGAAAAACGGTGCTGATTTCGGCACTGGCGGCCTACTGGCAGGCCCACAGCGGCGGGCGATCGCTCGGCATTATGAAACCTGTGCAGTCTGGCAAGGGCGATCGCGAACTCTATCAGCGCCTCTTCCCGCTCAACCAGTCCATTAGCGAGATCAACCCCATCCACTTTGACTCGCCCCTAGCGCCGCCCATCGCCGCCGAAAAAGAAGGCCGCAACATCAACCTAGACAGCGCGTGGCACACCTTTGAAACCCTTTCCAAACAAAAGGACTGGGTGCTGGTCGAGGCGCTGGGCAGCCTCGGTTCGCCCGTCACCCACGAAACCACCGTCGCCGACCTCGCTTGGGACTGGCGCATCCCCACCGTCCTGGTGGTTCCGGTGAAACTGGGGGCAATTGGGCAAGCGGTCGCCAATGTTGCCCTCGCCCGCCAGGCCCGCGTCCACGTCAAGGGCATTGTGCTAAACTGCATCGCGCCCTGCACCCAGCAGGAGATTGACGACTGGGCCCCTGCCGACCTGATCCAGTCCCTCACCCAGGTTCCCATCCTCGGACTGATTCCCCACCTGCCCGACCCCACTGATCTCGGCCGCCTCACCCAAGTCGCCTCTGACCTAGCGCTGGAGCGGCTGATGCCAATGAGAGGATAGTAGGTAACAAGCGGGTAACAAGTAGGTAATAAGGTAGGTAACAGCGCAGGCAAGCCTCCCAAAATCCAAAACCAAAAACCCAAAACCAAAACTCCAACCCTCTACTCCCATGCTCACCTCCACCCCCGACCTCAAAACCCTGGCCCAGCAGACCCGTTCGGCGGCACGGCGGCTAGCAGCGCTGTCGGGCGAGGCGCGAAATCAGGCAGTCGGGGCGATCGCCCTTGCCCTAGAAGCCGCCGCCCCAGAAATTCTGGCGGCCAACGCGGCGGACTGTGCGGCGGCCCTGGAAGAGGGGTTGGCAAAACCGCTTTATGGGCGGCTCAAGCTGGATGAAACCAAGCTGCGCGGTGTGATTGCGGGCGTGCGCGATGTGGCACGGCTGGCCGACCCGGTGGGTCAGGTGCAGCTGCATCGAGAACTGGACACCGGGCTAGTGCTAAAGCGGATCACCTGTCCGCTGGGCGTGCTGGGCGTGATTTTCGAGTCGCGGCCCGACGCGCTGGTGCAAATTGCGTCGCTGGCCATCAAGTCGGGGAACGGAGTCATTCTCAAGGGCGGGCGCGAGGCAGTGCGCTCTTGCGAGGCGCTGACTCAGGCAATCCATCAGGGCTTGCGGTCGGTAGACCTAGACCCGGCGGTGGTGCGCCTGCTGACGACGCGGGAGGAAACGGTGGCGCTGCTGGGGTTGGATCAAGAGGTGGATCTAATTATTCCACGGGGTTCCAATGCCTTTGTGCGGTTTGTGCAAGAGAACACGCGGATTCCGGTGCTGGGCCATGCCGACGGCATCTGCCACCTATACGTCGATCGGGCGGCCGACGTGGCCCAGGCGGTGGCGATCGCCCTTGACGCCAAAACCAACTATCCCTCCGCCTGCAATGCCATTGAGACGCTGCTGGTGCATGAGGCGATCGCGCCAAAGTTTCTCCCTGCAATGGTTCCGGTCTTCCAGTCCGCAGGTGTAGAACTGCGCGGCGACGACCGGACACAAGCCCTGGTCGGCGCTGCCATCGAGCCTGCCACGGAAGCAGACTGGGCAACGGAATACAGCGATCTGATCCTGGCAATTCGTGTGGTGGATTCGCTAGAAGCGGCGATCGCCCACATCAACACCTACGGCTCCCGCCACACCGAGGCGATCGCCACGCAAGACGACGCAGCCGCCGCCACGTTTATCTCTCAAGTAGACGCAGCAGGCGTGTTTCACAACTGCTCTACCCGCTTTGCCGACGGCTTCCGCTATGGCTTTGGTGCAGAAGTCGGCATCAGCACCCAGAAAATGCCGCCCCGCGGCCCCGTGGGGCTAGAAGGTCTGGTGACCTATAAGTACCAGTTGGTGGGCAATGGGCATATCGTCAACACCTACAGCGGCGAACACGCCCGCCCCTTCACCCACCGCGACCTCGCCTGAGCCGCCATCCTCACTTCTGCGCTCACCCCGGAAACCGATGAACACCTACCAGGTGATCTACGACATCGTGCAGCAGATTCCCTACGGGCAAGTTGCCACCTATGGGCAAATCGCTGACCTGGCGCAACTCTACGGCAAGGCGCGGCTGGTGGGCTATGCGCTCTATCGGGTCGATATGCAAAATTCCGACATTCCCTGGCACCGCGTCATCAATGCCAAAGGCGAAGTATCGGAATCTCCCCTGCGCTACGGCACAGACTATTTGCAGCGATCGCTCTTAGAAGCCGAGGGCATCGAGTTTAGCCCAGAAGGAAAGGTGGATTTGCGGAAATATCTGTGGCGGCCGGGGGGAGAGTGAAGGAAGGAAGAAAGAAAAGGGAAGAGGGAAGAACGAAGAACGTTTCATTTTTCGCTCTTCGTTTTTCGTTTTTTCCATCTCTCCCTCCTCTTCCCCGACCTGCTATTCTTCAAGAAAGCTAATTCCCGACTGCTCATGGAAGGGTTTGTTGTCTCGCTGGTCATCTTTGCGGCAATTTTTGCCATTTTTGCTCTGGGGCTGAATCTGCAATGGGGCTTTACCGGGCTAATCAACTTTGGGCAGGTCGCGTTTATGACGATCGGAGCCTACGCGACGGTGCTGCTGAGCTTGCAGGGGGTGCCGCTGTGGTTGGGGGCGCTGGTCGGGGCGGGGCTGGCGGCGCTGCTGGGGTTGGGCATTGGGTTTGCGACGCTGCGGCTGCGAGAAGATTATCTGGCGATCGTCACGATTGGTGTGGCAGAGATGGTGCGCCTGATTGCCGAAAATGAGGCCTGGCTGACAAGGGGAACCTTTGGACTCCAAAGCTTTCCGCTGCCGCTGGCGACTTGGAACCCCAACTGGCTAGGGCGATCGCTCATGGTGGCAATGCTAACGGCGATCGCCGGGTTGGCCTACTGGCAGTTCTGGCGCTGGCTGCGGCAAACCGTAAAGTCTATTCCTCCGGCACATCTGACCAACGGCGTGGCCCTGTCGCTAGGCTACCTGCTGTCTCTGACGCTGCTGGTGATTGGGCTGGGCTATGCCTCCAGCACGCTCAAGCAACTGGGCACGGTTCCCTACTGGCTGCTGGGGGTGCTGCTGATGGGGGCAATGGTGGCGCTGGTGTGGTTTTATGTGTGGCTGGGAGCGTTGGCCAAGGCCAGAATTCCTGCCTGGTCTAACAGCTTGGGAACGCTGGCGGCGCTGGTCTGCGCGGCGCTGGGCCTCTGGGTCTATGGCTACTCGGCTTTGGCGCTATATCACTACGACCGCAATCCCAGCAAGGCAGGGCTGATGTTGATCTCGGTGGTGCTGCTGGCGGTGATTTTTTGGGCATTAGAACGACTCGTGCGATCGCCCTGGGGCCGTGTCCTCAAAGCCATCCGAGAAGATGAAGCCGTCGCCCGCGCCCTGGGCAAAAACGTCTTTGCCTACAAGCTGCAATCCCTGGCGATTGGCGGCTTTTTGGCCGGCATTGCGGGGTCCCTCTACGCCTGGCAGCTCACCACGGTCTATCCCGATAACTTCCAGCCCCTCGTCACCTTCAACGCCTGGACGATTGTTGTCCTCGGCGGCGCGGGCAACAATGTAGGCACGATTTTGGGAGCCGCCATCTTCTGGGGCTACCAGACCGTCACCCGCTTCTTTTTGCGCGATGTAATTCCCCTCGACGATGCCCGCCTAGGCGCATTCCGCATCATGCTCATCGGTCTGCTGCTGATGGTTCTTATGGTGTGGCGACCGCAGGGCATTTTGGGTAACAAAGATGAGCTAACCCTTGGGAAGTAGGGAGGAAAGAGGGAAAAACGAAGAACGAAAAACGAAAAACGGAACCTCTTCACTCTTCGTTCTTCCCTCTTCGTTCTTCTCTCTTCTCTCTTTCCCCCTCTCCCCCCCCTCCTATCCCTCCAACATCCTCCCCCTCATGGCTCTCCTGACGGCAACCCAACTTACTAAAACCTTCGGCGGCATCCGAGCGGTGGATTCGGCCTCGATCGAAGTGCCAGAGGGCAGCATCACCGGGCTGATTGGGCCGAACGGGGCGGGCAAGACGACGCTGTTTAACCTGCTGTCGATGTTTTTGCGTCCAGACAGCGGCGAAGTGCAGTTTGCTGAGGAGCCGATTCACGAGCTACAGCCGCATCAGGTGGCACAGCGGGGGCTGGTGCGGACGTTTCAGGTGGCGCGGGTGTTGTCGCGGCTGTCGGTGCTGGAAAATATGCTGCTGGCGGCCCAAGAGCAGACGGGCGAAAAGTTTTGGAATGTGTGGTGGCGATCGCCCCGGATTGCCCAGGAGGAAGAAGTGCAGCGGGAGTATGCCTGGAACATCCTGGAATCGATCGGACTGGCACACAAAGCGCATGACTACGCGGGTTCCCTCTCTGGCGGGCAGCGCAAGCTATTGGAACTGGGGCGGGCGCTGATGGTGAAGCCCCGGCTGATTTTGCTAGATGAACCCGCTGCGGGCGTGAATCCGACGCTGATCAACCAGATTTGTGAACATATCGAAGCCTGGAACCGCCAGGGCATCACGTTTCTGGTGATCGAACACAACATGGATGTGGTGATGTCGCTGTGCGATCGCGTCTGGGTGATGGCAGAAGGACGCAACCTGGCATCGGGCACCCCCGAAGAAGTGCAAAACAATCCGCTGGTGCTAGAAGCCTACTTGGGTCAATAGCCCACGATTGCTAATGTCTCTAATGTCTCTAATGTCTCTAATGTCTTTCACGTCTTTCACGTCTTTAACGTCTATTACCAACAGGACTTACGCAGTTGAACGATTTCTCGCGGGCGCAGCCCGCGAGAAATCGTCCAAAGCCCAGAAAATTTATCGCAACTTGCCAACAGCAATTGGCAGGGGCACAGGAATTGGCAGGGGCACAGGTTCTTGGCAGGTGGCAACTCCGCAAATTAATGAATAAGCTGTGAGTAGAAATCTCTACGCATCGCGGCACTGATGGCGGAACCCATGTTTGAGACTCCTCAGCCCACCTCGCAAACGGAATCCCTCCAAGCTGAATTACCCGGCAAACAAGCGACTCCGCTAAAGCGACGCTGCGTTTCGGTCTGTCAGTATCGCTCCTGCGAACGGAGTGGGTCGGCGGCGGTGTTGGCGGCGTTTCGGGAGGCAAATCTGCCGGGGGTGCTGGTCAGCGCTAGCGACTGTATGGGGCAGTGTGCCTCTGGGCCAACGGTGCGCGTCACGCCAGACAACGTGTGGTATTGCCGGGTAAAGCCAGAAGATGTGGGGGCGATCGCCACTCAGCATCTCCAGCACGACGAACCCGTGGAGCGGCTGCTGCATCCGCGATTTCATCCCCGGTTTGATTTTGCAGATTAATTTGCGAATTTTATCCTGTGGCGGCATTGCATTCGAGCGGATATGTATGGAGGAAGTGTATAGATGTCTTGAGCCTGTGAGACTGGAGAAACGGTTGCGGGCATCCTAAGCACGTCCTCTCAAACGCTGGGTCTGGAGTCGAGTTATGGTGCTGCTAACGGTCGGCGCAGTTTTGCTGATTGCAGGAGTCGTGATGATTTTTGTAAAACGCCACCACAGCGGCCGCGCCTATTGCCTCAAGGTGTCGCGTCCGGTGACGGTGGCCGAACTGGAGAAAATGTCGGCAGAGATTGCCCAGGAAATTGGCGGCGGCAACTGGCGCGAGTATGTGCGGCTGTCGGGCATCGTGCAGTGCGATCGCCCGCTCACCTCCCAACTGGCGCAGCAGCCCTGTGTTCACTACCACATGACCGTGCGGCGCGAGTATGAGGAAACCGTGGTTCGCCGCGACAAGGACGGCAACGAAGAGCGCAGCACCGAGCGCGGCTCGGAAACCGTTGCCAGCCACGAGCAATCGACACCCTTCATGCTGAAAGATGACACCGGGGCGATCGCCGTTGACCCCAACCAGGCCGAGTTTGAGACGGTAACCGTGCTGGATGAATTTCGGCCTGAATCGCCCGGCAACTTTATTTCCTTTGGCGGCTTTTCGCGGGCGCTGAGTCCGCTAGGGGGCAACCGCCGCACGCTGGGCTATCGCTACCAGGAAGTGATTGTACCCGTGGAACGGCGAGTGACGGTGGTGGCGACGGTGAGCGATGCGGGCAATGGTCTGACCTTGCAGCGCCCGACCGAATCGGGGAAACAGTTCATCATCTCGCTCCGCAATGCTGAAGAACTGACGAAATCGGCCGAGCGCAACGCCAAAGCCAGCGACCTTGCGATGAAGTATTGTTTGGTGGGTGGGGCTGTGCTGGCGATCGCCGGACTGGTCACGGGCTTTTAGGTCGATTTGCGATTTTGGAATGCCCGCCGAGCGTCTGCTGCTCACAGATTTCTGGCAAACGGCATCAGGTCTTCAGTGGTTTCCAGGTTAGCCGTCACTTCCAACTCCTCTCCGGGCTGCGTCGGCGAGTAGCTTTCCAGGGCGATCGTACCGTTCAGCATTGCGCCATCGAGCTGGGCCGCCGTCAGGTTCACCTGATCGAGCGTAACGTGCCACAGCTCCGCCTCTCGCAGGTCTGCCCAGATGAGCCTCGCCCGTTGCAGATTGCTGTCCTGCAAATAGGCATGGCGCAGGTTTGCCCCGCTCAAGTTGGCATCGTGCAGCACGGCCCGGCTCAGGTCGGCTCCCATCAAGCTGGCATTTTCCAGGTTTGCCCCTTGCAGTTGAGTCCCCTTTAGGTCAGTCAGCGCTAGGTTTGCGTCTCGCAGGTCGGCTTCGCTGAGGTCGGCCCCACTGAGGTCGGCTCCGCGCAGGTCTGCCCCCTGAAGCTTGGCTCGACGCAGGGTTGCCTGGGTCAGATCTGCCCCTTGCAAATCCGCATGTTCTAATACGGCTCCCGTCAGCTTGGCGCAATGCAGGTTTGCCAGCCCCAGTGCTGCCCGGGCAAGCACACAGCGGATCAGGCTGGCTTCTTGCAAATTGGCATCTTGCAGATTGGCTCCGGTGAGGTTGGTCTGGTACAGGTCGGCGCGATAAAGATTGGCGCTTTCCAGAATCGCATTGCTGAAATCGGCCTGGCTCAGGTTGGCAAAGCTGAGGTTGGTCTGGCGGAGTTCGGCTCGCTGCAAGAGGCAGCCCCGCAGCAGCACCCGGCTTAGGTCAAGTTCTGATAACCGCGCATCAGACAAGTCCAGCCGCCCCGCTTCGGGATGGGTCAAACACCATTGGTTCCAAATGCTGACACCTGTTTTCAGCAGCGCCAGCAGGTCAAAATCTGCCATGAGGAGAGCGCGAGGGGGCAGGGGGTAAAGGATCTGGGCAGGGATTACGAGGTTCAGTTAAAAGCCGTTCTTCTCACAAGTGGGTGACGGAAGGCTTGTCCTAACCATTTCTGTAGCCCCAAGTGTTGGCCCCTTTCACTGCCGTACAGAACTTTTCTGGCGTTTGCAGCCCTGACCCGGATGAAACCGGGCGATCGCCCCTGATTGCTCAAGCAGGCTGCCCAAAAAGCAGGCTGCCCAAAAAGCAGGCTGCCCAAAAAACAGCGGTGTCTGGCAATTTTGACGCTATGCTTCGGCGATCGCCACTTGGTTTTGCCCGGATTGCTTAGCCGGATAAAGGGCCCGATCGGCGGCATCTAGCAAGGTTTTGGGATGTGTGTCCAATTAGCCAAGCAGGTATCGCCAAAGCCGGGCGTAGCGTGTGAACTAATGGACGATTCAAATCTCGCTGGTGATCCTGGGCAGCGAAGAAACTATCTGGCAAGGGCGATCGCTCAAAAACCTACAGCGCCTAATGCCGACTATGCAAGTGGAGTGGGCTTAGGCAGGATTAGGAGATAACGCTTGACGCGATCGCAGATGTAGTGTTTTATAGAGGCAAAGTGCAGTCGATCACGCTACATTTTGTTTTGTGAACCTCTGTGCCAACTGCTTAATAAAGCTCGTTTGGGTGCATCTTGTCGGCAAATTGCGTTAATACTAGCGTATTGGTCTGCGGGCGTATCTGTTTTTGGCAGTTTTTTTGCAGCGCCAGGTAGCGTTACGTAGCGCTATATAACGTCCTTAATTAATGCCTTATTGGGCGATCGCCCAACTGAAGCGCTCCTGAAGCGCTCCTGAAACGCTGGCATAAACACGCTGCGATCGCCCGTTTTGCGCCCCCATTTCCCCCTATTGGTCAGTGTTCATGGTTTCTCAAGTTGAGACCTCGGTTTCAGATTTCACCCGCCCCCTCTCTCATACGGTGGAAGGACTGGTGCAGGTGTTTACCTGTCCCCACCGCAGCTTTTTTACCAGCGTGATGGCGCAGGCGCTCCGCATTGCGGGGCAGGGAACGCCTGTGCTGGTGGTGCAGTTTCTCAAAGGCGGCATTGGGCAGGGGCAGGCACACCCAGTGCGACTGGGGCAGCACCTCGACTGGCTGCGCTGCGACTTGCCCCGCTGCATCGATACGCCCCAACTTGAGGATGGCGAAGCGGAGGCATTGCAGGAATTGTGGCAGCATACCCAGGACGTGGTGCGGTCGGGCAAGTATGCGCTGGTGGTGCTGGATGAACTCAGTCTGGCGATTAAGTTTGGGCTGATTCCAGAATCTGAGGTGCTAGAACTTTTGAAAAACCGACCCCGCCAAGTCGATTTAATCCTGACGGGGCCAGAGATGCCTGAGTCAATTCTGGAGCGGGCGGATCAGATTACAGAACTGCGCCGCAGCCATCGGCCGTAGCGATCGCCATTAGACCTGTT
>NZ_DVEA01000264.1:0-1828 GCF_015295965.1 Thermoleptolyngbya sp. M55_K2018_002 | reverse complement strand
GGGGCAGCGACTCTTTCGCTGGCAGCCCCAGGTGCGAGAACTGGCCCAGCGCCGGGCCGGCGACCAGTCCACTGCTCATGGGCGGGCCGTGAGCCACTTTGCCGAGCGGGTGCAACCTTTGCAGCAGATGAGGGGCTAAGAGAATCTGCGGCAGGCCGAAACCGATCTGCTGCAAGACTATTTGGAGGTGTTTCATCATCTCTGTGAACTGGGGCAGTATAGCATGGCGCTGGGCTGGCTGACGAGAGAAACGCAGCCAGGGGAGCGGTATAGCCAATGTGATTTTTGGATGCAGCTTTCGGGCTATAACGACCTGCGAGAGGCGCTGTATCGCCGTTTGGTGGAGGAGTGGCGGCCTCAGGAAGAAGAGCGCAGGGGCTATGCCAATGCGCTAAAAGCCAAAGCCGATGTGCTGCAATTTCTCAAACAATGTGATGCGGCGATCGCCCTCTATGACGAAGCCATGGCCACCTATCAGCAGGTGGGCGATCGCTTGGGCTATGCCAATGCGCTAAAAGCCAAAGCCGATGTGCTGCAATTTCTCAAACAATGTGATGCGGCGATCGCCCTCTATGACGAAGCCATGGCCACCTATCAGCAGGTGGGCGATCGCTTGGGCTATGCCAATGCGCTGTGCAGCCGTGCCAATTTGCTGGAAGATCTCTCGGCTGCGCTGGAGGCGTTTTTGCAGGCACAGCAAATTTATATTGATATTAATCATCCCTATAGCCAAGCCCGCAACTTGATTTTGTACATTTCGTCGGCTCAGGCAGCACTGGGACAGGTCGAGGCGGCCGTGGAGTCGCTCCAGCAGTCCGCAGAGATTGGCCAGGCGATTGGCGTAGACATCCTTGTGCAATTTGCACAGCAGCGAATGGCGGAGTTGCGGGGTTGAGATGTTGGATTTTGGATTTTGGAATTGGCGCGAGATGCCCCAGCAAACCTGGACGGCCGATGCTCTCACTGATTCCGAAACTGCCACGCGGCCTCTAGCACCTGCACCCAGCGCTTTTGCACCTGCTTGGGCGTGCAGCGGAGGGTCTGGGCGATGGCCGTGTCGGATTCCCGCTGCATTTTTAGCCGCAGGAGCTGGCGCTGGTCGGCGGTGAGCTGGGCCTGAAACGCCTCCCACTGGTGCTGGGGCATTCCCAGGTTTTGATCCAGATCGGCACCGAGCCACTGGTGGACGAGTTGCCAGCGGTGAGAGCGCGAGAATTTTTCGACGTGATACTTAAACCGCTGCTGCAAATAGTCGCGCTGGCGGGGCGACAGGCCCAAGATTTCGTCGATTTCGGGGGCGGTGAGGTCCTGCATTTTTAAGATGAGGTAGTCGATGCAGTCCTGCTGCTTTTGGGATTCTAGGTATTGCACCAGTTCTGCCACGACGCGATCGCGCAGGACGGAATCTGACGGGTCGAGCGCTTCGGACACCATCTGCTCGCGCACCTGTTGCACCACGGGCGATCGGCTGTGGATGTCGGCTTCGTCGCCCCGCGCCGATTCTACTGCCAGATCCAGGTCCACAGAAGTTTCGGCGGGCTGGCGACGGGCAAACCCCTGGGCCCGCAGCACGATTAGCTGCTGGTTTCGGCGGCCGGGCAGGTTGATGCGGCGCTTGGCATATTGCTCCATAAAGGCCATGTATTCCGCCAGTTCTAGCCGGGTCTGAGGGCTATAGTCTTCGGGCAAAAAGTTCTCTTTGCGGAAGGCCTTTAGCACTTCGATGTAGAAGATTTGCATGAAGTCTTCGATCATCTCGTAGCGGGCCTGGAAGCCAAGCTGGGCGCGGCTGCGCGTGATGTGGCGATAGACGATGGCGCTGAGGTGG
>NZ_DVEA01000123.1:0-9895 GCF_015295965.1 Thermoleptolyngbya sp. M55_K2018_002 | reverse complement strand
TAGGGAGGATCTCTGAGTGCTTAACATTACAGGCGATACCTTTTCAAACACCCTCTAAGGCAGATCGCCCTAAACCGGGTTCTCTAGGTCGGTTTGCTGCAAAATCTCACGCACCCACGCTTCATCTTCAGGGCGCAACGCGGGTTTTGGGGGTTGGGTATAGTCAATTGCCAGGTCAAAGCGGGCACGTCGATATACGTCATTCAGGATGCGTTGCAGATTAACCACGGGTTCAGGATCGTGAACGAGCAGCGGAATAGGAATTGCAGGAATTGGGTCTTGCAACCCGAAAGCGTAAAGATCGGCGATGGGGCGATGGCTTGCTCGACTGATCAGGATGCGGTACAGCGAGTCTGCTGCACCCAGAATGGGCATTGGCTCTCCCTCTCGCAACAAGTCAATCTCGACTAAGCTAGTGCTGGAGCCTAAGATTTTCTGGCGCTTGCTAATGTAGGCTGCTCGTCCCTCCTTATTCCGTTTATTTTTGGGAGACAAGATCTCAATCACACAGACAACCTCTCCGGTTTGGGTAGAGCGCACTTCCAAGAATCGCTCGACCACTTCTTGTGGCACAGGAACCTGAACTGAAATCGGAGTTTTTTTGCGAGCAGTGGTGATCTGGCTGGATGGCTCGATATCATCCGCAGAGCAGCGAGTCAAAGTGACATCCGCAATGCCCACCAAGCCAACTAATAAGGAGTCGTCAATGCTCTGGTAAACTCGCTCTTCGATGGCGACCCGGTAGCGAGGCGCAACTTGCGGTGTGAGGTCATCTGCGATCGCCACAATCAAGCGATTATGAACCTGATGCCAAAGTTGGGGGTGTTCCAGATAAGGATTCATTCCAGGAAATGGATTATCCACAACGCTCTCTCCGTTCTTCTGAATCAATTCAAAACCAGGCAGATCCCAGATTCATCGTCTTATAGGTAATGCTTCATAAGCGACGCTTTGCAAGAAGCCGATTGTGATTGGAGTCGGGAAACTTTGAGGGGCTGTTGCCCAAAGCAGAAGACTTGTCTGGCGATCTACGTTAAGATTCTTTAAGAGCTTTCTCAGAAGGCTTGCTAGCGTCATTCTAAACGGTGTCCTACGGTATCCCACGGTGTCCCTATGTCAGCAAGTTCCTGGTGGTCTGGTCTATTCGCCTCGGCTAAACCTGCGATCGCCCTCGAAAGCGCCTCGCCTGCTCAGGGGGCCAGGGTTGAGCTAATGGATCTTTGCAAAGAATTTCAGGAAGGCGACGTGACGCGGAAGGTGCTGAATGGCATCAATTTGCAGTTTGACCCCGGAGAATTTGTCGTGCTGCTGGGGCACAGCGGCAGCGGCAAAAGTACGCTGCTGAACCTGATTAGCGGCATCGATCAGCCGTCTGGGGGCACGATTCGCATCAACGATTTGGCCATTACCGAACTGGACGAGAAGTCGCGCACCCTGTTTCGGCGCGATCGCATCGGGTTCGTCTTCCAGTTTTTCAACCTAATTCCGACGCTGACGGTGCTGGAAAATGTCACCCTGCCGCAAGAATTAGCAGGCAAGTCTCCGGCGGTGGCGCGTCAGTCGGCCTCGCAGCTTCTCGAACAGGTGGGGCTGGGCGATCGCCTAGAGACTTATCCAGACAAGTTATCCGGCGGGCAGCAGCAGCGAGTGGCGATCGCCCGCGCCCTGGCCCACGATCCGCAGGTCATTTTGGCGGATGAGCCGACGGGCAACTTGGACGAGGAGACGGGGCAGCAGGTGTTAGAGTTATTGCTCAGTCTCACCCGCACGAAGGGCAAAACCCTGATCATGGCGACCCATAACCCCGACATTGCCCGATACGCCGACCGCGTGTTGCGGGTTCAAGACGGGCATCTGATTCCTGTGATCGTGCATCCCGATCTCGCTGAGGAAGTGGTGGCATGACGAGTAGCGGCATGGCGAGTAGCGGCATCACGAGTAGCGGCATGACGGCTAATGGCATGACGAGTAGCGGCATGGCGGCAGTAGTGTCCAACGCCCCCCTCTGGCGCTTGGCGTGGCAGCGGATTCGGCAGCGCCCGTTGCAGTATCTCCTCTGCATTTTGGGGATTGCCCTCGGCGTGGCCATGATGGTGTCGATTGATCTGGCGAACGGTTCGGCACAGCGGGCTTTTGCCCTGTCTACTGACGCGATTACCGGCCGCGCCACCCACCGCATCGAGGCGATCGCCCCCACGGGCATTCCCGAAGCGGTGTATGCTGACCTGCACCGCGCCGCCCCCCGCATTCCCCTCGCGCCCGTGGTGGAGGGCTATGTGCTGGCGGATGAGTTGGGCGCTCAGCCGATGCGCCTGGTGGGGGTAGACGTGCTGGCAGAATCGCCCTTTCGCAACTACTTTGGGGCGGAGGGCGAAAGCTTGGACGCGGCTTCGGTGCAGTTGCTCACCAATCCCCAGGCGATTGTGCTGTCCCAGGATATCGCCCAGCAGTACGGGGTGGCCCTGGGGGATACGCTGCATCTAGACATCGCCGGCCAGCATCGAGAGGTCACCGCTGTTGCCCTTGTCCAGTCCGATGATTCCCTCAACCGCCGCGCCCTCAGCACGCTGCTGTTTGCCGACATTGCCACGGCGCAGGAACTTTTGGGACAGACGGGGCGGCTGAGCTATATCGATGCGATCGCCCCGTCTCCTGCTGAGAGCGACGCAATTCAAGCCGCCTTGCCCGCTGGCCTGAAGCTGGAAACGGCGGAAGCGCAGAAAAACGCCGTGCAGCAAATGACGGCCGCCTTTGAACTCAATCTCACGGCCCTCAGCCTGCTGGCACTGGTGGTGGGCATGTTTTTGATTTACAACACCGTCACCTTCAGCGTGGTGCAGCGCCGTCCTCTATTCGGCATTTTGCGCTGCCTCGGCGCGACGCGGGGACAGCTCTTTGCCCTAATTTTGGGCGAAGCGGCGCTGTTTAGCATCCTTGGCTCTTTGCTGGGGGTGGGGCTGGGCATTGTGCTGGGCCGCAGCATTGTGGGGCTAATTACTCAGACGATTAATGATTTTTACTTCGTTGTCTCGGTGCAGCAGGTGACGCTCTCAAACGCCACTATTGCCAAGGGTCTGGTGATTGGTGTTGCGGCGGCGCTGTTTGCCTCTGCGTTGCCCGCGCTGGAGGCGATGAACACCACGCCGACGCTCACGTTGCAGCGATCGACCCTGGAGGGCAAGGTGCAAAAGCTGCTGCCCCTGCTGACCCTGGGCTGGGTTGGGTTTTCCCTTGCTGGCGTGGCCCTGCTGCGGTGGTCGTCGGGGGGGCTGGTGGCCGCCTTTGCCGGACTCTTTGCCGTGTTGCTGGGGGCTGCGCTGCTGGTGCCGCCGGCGATCGCCCTGCTGATGCGGGGACTAGCGCCAGCGGGCTACCGTCTGTTTGGCGTGGTCGGGCGACTGGCTCCACGGGATATTTTGCGATCGCTCAGCCGAACCTCCGTGGCGATCGCCGCCCTAATGGTGTCGGTGTCGGTGATTGTCGGCGTGTCGGTGATGATCGGCTCGTTCCGGGGGACGGTGGTGGAATGGCTGGATCAGACGCTCCAGGCGGATATCTACGTGTCGCCGCCTACCACGACGGCCAACCGCGTGCTGGGCAAGCTCGATCCGCAGGTGGTGGAGTCGCTGAAGCAGTGGGACGGGCTGCGTTTCGCCGTCAGCTACAACGATGCCGATGTGCGCGTGGTGGACTTTGACCGCAATGCCAAGCTGATTTCCGCCGATGGGGACGTGTCTCAGGGCAAGCGGCCCTACGCCTGGATTCGTCCGGGGCTGGAACCCGACCCCTGGACGGCGCTGAATGCGGGCGAGGGCGCGATTATTTCCGAAGCGCTGATCCGGCGAGAAAACCTGCCCGCGCCGCCGGAGACGATCACGCTGGAAACGCCAGTGGGCGATCGCCCGTTTCCCGTCCTGGCGGTGTTCTACGACTATTCCTCCGATCGCGGCACGATTATCCTGGATGACGACGTGTACCGGAACCTGTGGCAGGATGACCGCATCGCGTCGCTGGGGCTATTCACCCAGCCCGGTGTCGATGTGGAAGCGTTGGTGCAGAGTATTCGATCCCACTTCCAGGGACGACAAGACCTGCTGGTGCAGTCGAACCGCAGTCTGCGGCAGGGGTCGCTGGAAATTTTTGACCGCACCTTTGCCATTACCAGCGCCCTGCAACTGCTGTCGGTAGTGGTTGCCTTTATCGGCGTTCTCAGCACGCTGATGAGCTTGCAACTGGAGCGGACGCGGGAACTGGGCATTCTCCGTGCTACAGGCATGACCCCCAGCCAGTTAGCACGGTTGACGCTGCTAGAGACGGGGCTGATGGGAACCTTAGCAGGCGTATTTGCGATGCCGCTGGGCTTTGTCCTCGCCTGGATTTTGATCTACGTGATCAATGTCCGCTCCTTTGGCTGGACGCTGCAAATGGCGCTGGAAGCCCGCTATTTCTGGCAGGCGTGGCTGGTGGCGATCGCCGCTGCTCTGCTGGCGGGTCTGTATCCGGCGCTGCGGCTGGGGCGGATGAATATTGCGGCGGCGCTGAGACAGGAGTGATTTTGGATTTTTGGATTTTGGATTTTGGTTAGGGCCTACGCAGGGGTTGTCGGGGAGGGTTCAGTAGGGCGTTCGGATGAGGATGCGGCGTGGGGTTCGGAAGAAAGGGTAGGGGAGAGGTAAAATGCGATCGCGCTTGATTCGATTTTGCGTACTGCTGGGGTTCTGCGGTGTGTTCCTGGGTACGTTCCTGGGCATATTCCTGGGGACATTCCTGGGGGCTGCGGATTTGGCGATCGCCGCCAATGTCGTTACCTGGCAACCGCTACCCGCAGCCAGTGGAGAATACCGCAAGGCGATCGCCCTTCGAGATTGGCACTTTCCCGAAGACTTTGGCCCGCACAATGACTACCAAACGGAATGGTGGTACTATACGGGCAACCTGGAAACCGAGGAGGGGCGACCGTTTGGCTTTCAGTTGACCTTTTTCCGGCAGGCGATTTCGCCAACGGCGGCAACGGCGGCAGCAGCCCCTACGCCATCCCGCTGGCGCACAAATCAAATCTATTCCGCCCATTTCACCGTCAGCGACATTGCGGGCAGCGGCTTTTATGTAGACGAGCGATTTAGCCGCAACGCCATTGGGCTGGCGGGAGCCGAGGCCCTGCCCTACCGCGTCTGGCTGAATGATTGGTCGGCGACTGAACTGGAGCCGGGCCGCGTGCGGCTTCAGTCCCGGTCTGAGGATGTCACCATCGACCTCACGGTTCAGCAAACTCGTCCGCCCGTGTTGCAGGGCGATCGCGGCCTGAGTGTCAAGGGATTGGAGCCGGGGAATGCGTCCTACTACTATTCCCTGGTGCAGCAGCCTACCAGCGGAACCGTCACGATTCAGGGCCAATCCTTTTCAGTGCAGGGCAAAACCTGGACGGATCACGAGTTCTCCACCAGCGCGTTGACCGCAGGCACGGTCGGCTGGGACTGGTTCTCGATTCAATTGGAGGACGGAGCAGCCCTGATGCTCTACCAGTTGCGCCACGAAGACGGTACGCCCGAAATCACGTCGGCGGGCACGTTTATCTCGGCCTCCGGCGAGACGACCCATCTGAATCACGACGACTGGACAATCCGCGTCCTCAAAACCTGGACAAGCCCCCGCAGCAAAGCGGTTTATCCTGCCCAGTGGCAAATTCGCATTCCTCGGCTAGATCTGGTGCTAGAGGGGCGATCGCGCCTCGCGGATCAGGAACTCAACACCTCCACAGCCACCTATTGGGAAGGGGCAACTGCCTTTGAGGGCACGCGGCAAAACCAGCCGATTCGGGGAGAGGGCTATGTAGAGTTAACGGGTTACGCCACCCGCCTGGATTCTCTCCTGTCGGAAAGCACGCCCTAACGCGCCATCAGCATTCATACGAACAGCGGCTTCATGACTGAGCAGCACGCTCGTTGAGGCTGCGGGTTTACCGTAACGTTTTGTATGCAGTTTAACCGTTTGAAAGGAATTCACTGTACACTCTTCCCTAAGTTAAACTCATGACGAGTATGACTTGATAATGTGTTGAAAGTTGTTTGAAGGTTGTTTGAAGGTTGTTTGAAAGTTGTTAGGACTTACGCAGTTGGATCAGTTGGAGAATTTCTCGCGGGCGCAGCCCACGAAAAATTCTCCAAAACTCGAAGAGTTTATCGCAAGTGCGTAAGTCCTGGCTGTTAAAAGTTGTTGAAAGTCGTTGAAAGTCAGTCATTGAAAGTCATTGAGCGACTGGGCGCAACCATTCATGCTTGGCAGATTGGGCAGACCCAGGCGGAGGTGTGAGGACGAGTAACTGTTCCAGGGCGACCTCTTTACTTATCTAAGAGGCCGTCTTTACTCATCAATCTCGCAGTCAAGAAGCGTTTAACTGACTTCGAGTTTAGATATTGATCGCAATGTGCAACTTTGCCGATTCCCCTCACCCTAAATCCCTCTCCCAGAGCGGGAGAGGGTTGGGGGATGAGGGCAGATTGAAAGTTGCACATCCCGTGTGTATTGAACCATGCACAAGTAGGAGTCCCTATGAGCAGCGAAAGCAAATGCCCCTTTATGGGCGGAGTTCAGAAGTTCACGGCGGGCCATGGCACGTCGAACCGAGACTGGTGGCCGAATCAGTTGAACCTGAGCATCCTCCATCAGCACTCTCCCAAGTCAAACCCGATGGGTGAAGCCTTTAACTACGCTGAGGCGTTCAAAAGCCTGGACTATGCTGCCCTAAAAGCCGACCTCTTTGAGCTGATGACCACGTCCCAAGACTGGTGGCCCGCTGACTATGGCCACTATGGCCCCCTGCTCATTCGTATGGCCTGGCACAGCGCGGGAACCTATCGCATCGGCGATGGTCGCGGCGGCGGGGGCACCGGGAGCCAGCGGTTTGCACCCCTCAATAGCTGGCCCGACAACGCCAACCTCGACAAAGCCCGGATGTTGCTCTGGCCCATCAAGCAGAAATATGGCGAGAAAATCTCTTGGGCTGACCTGATGATCCTAGCGGGCAACTGCGCCCTGGAATCGATGGGCTTCAAAACGCTGGGCTTTGCAGGCGGACGGGCCGACATCTGGGAACCGGAGGAAGATATTTACTGGGGGTCTGAGGGCGAATGGCTGGGGGATAAGCGCTATACGGGCGATCGCGAACTGGAGAATCCCCTGGCCGCTGTGCAGATGGGCCTGATTTATGTGAACCCAGAGGGGCCGAACGGTAATCCCGATCCCGTGGCTGCGGGGCGAGACATCCGCGAAACCTTTGGGCGGATGGCCATGAACGATGAAGAAACCGTGGCGCTCACGGTGGGTGGCCATACTTTCGGCAAATGCCACGGGGCGGCGAGTGCGACGCTGGTGGGGCCAGAACCGGAAGGAGCCAGCATCGAAGAGCAGGGATTTGGCTGGAAAAACAGCTTTGGCACGGGTATGGGTGCCCACACGATTACAAGCGGCATCGAAGGGGCCTGGACGACCAACCCGGTGAAATGGGACAACAACTATCTGGAAAATTTGTTTGGCTATGAGTGGGAACTGGTGAAAAGTCCGGCAGGGGCGCATCAGTGGGCCCCGAAAGACGGAGCAGGCGCAGGGACGGTGCCCGATGCCCACGACCCCTCCAAGCGCCACGCGCCCATTATGACCACGGCGGACATGGCGATGAAGATGGACCCGATCTATGAGCCGATCGCGCGGCGCTTCCTGGCCCATCCCGAAGAGTTGGAAATGGCCTTTGCCAAGGCCTGGTTTAAGCTGACCCACCGCGATATGGGGCCACGATCGCGCTACCTGGGCCCCGAAGTTCCTGCCGAAGAGTTCCTCTGGCAAGACCCGATTCCCCCCGCTACCTACGACTCGATTGATCAGCAAGATATCGCTGCACTCAAGGCTAGAATTCTGGCTTCGGGATTGTCCGTGTCGCAACTGGTCACCACGGCTTGGGCTTCGGCATCTACCTTCCGTGGCTCCGACATGCGCGGCGGGGCAAACGGGGCGCGGATTCGCCTGGCCCCCCAAAAAGATTGGGAAGTCAACCAGCCTGCCCAACTGGCCGCAGTGCTGCAAACCCTGGAGGGCATCCAGCAGGAGTTCAATCGCTCCCAAGCGGGCGGCAAGCAGGTTTCCATTGCGGATCTGATCGTTTTGGGAGGCTGTGCCGCAGTCGAGCAGGCGGCCAAAAATGCCGGGTATGATATCACTGTTCCCTTCCAGCCGGGACGCACCGATGCAACCCAAGAGCAGACCGATGTGGAAGCCTTTGCCCCCCTGGAGCCAACGGCAGACGGATTTCGCAACTACCTGAAAGGGGATCACACCCTGTCGGCCGAGGAACTGCTGGTGGATCGGTCGCAGTTGTTGACCCTCAGCGCCCCTGAGATGACCGTCCTAGTAGGGGGACTGCGGGTATTGGGGGCAAACTTTGGGGGCACTCAGCACGGGGTCTTTACCCAGCGGCGCGAGACGCTGACCAATGATTTCTTTGTGAATCTGCTAGATCTGGGGACAACGTGGAGGGCCGTCTCCGATGCCCAAAACTTATTTGAGGGGCGCGATCGCAAAACGGGCGAACTCAAGTGGACGGGAACCCGCGTCGATCTGATTTTCGGCTCCAACTCGCAGCTCCGCGCCCTGGCAGAAGTCTATGCTTGTGCAGACTCGCAGCCGCGATTCGTGCGCGACTTTGTGGCCGCGTGGAATAAGGTGATGAATCTGGATCGCTTTGACCTGGCATAGGCGGGGTACAACCGTCGGTGAAGCGATCTCAAGGCAGGGGCATCATTGAGTGATCCCAGGTTCAGGAGTTGTCTATAGGGCAATCTCGAACGGGGTTGAACACCCAAGACGGCCTGAGAATGCGGTCTGAGAATAAAGTGAAACGGCTTCAGGTAGGGATATCTAGCATTCCTGCCTGAAGCCGTTAAACTCTGTAAGTATCCTCAACGATTCTGATTGGGGCGCTGCTTATCCACTGCGGCTCTGTGCAGGGGGCTAGCGCTTTTGAGCTTGTGGATGCTGAATGACGGCCACCTCGCTGCCAGATGCTCCAGATGCCTCAAGGTTTGATCGGAAGAGAATAGTACTCTATGAATGCAGTCGAAATCGAAGAAGCCGTTTCTCGGTTAGCCGAATCCCCTTTTGACCCGGCAGAGTTTCCCTTCGCCTTTCTGGAAGCCTTTGGCAACAAAGCGACGACGATCAAACGGCTGAGAAGTCAGGGCAAAGATTCCACCAATCAATCGGATTTGGGTGGGGTGCTCCAGCGCAATAACATTCACATCAAGGTTTGTGCGGTAGGCGAAGTCGGGGAGACGCTGACCACGTTGCGAGAAAGTCCAGCGACCGCCCGACACAAGGTGAAGTTCATTCTGTCCACGGACGGACAGAGCTTTGAGGCAGAGAATTTAGTGGATGGGGAAACTGTTGCCTGCGACTATCCTAGCTTTGCTGACCACTTTGGCTTTTTCTTGCCCTTGGCGGGGATTACGACCGTCAAACAGATTCGGGAAAATGCCTTCGATATTAAAGCGACGGGGCGGCTAAATCGGCTGTATGTAGAGTTGCTGAAGGATAACCCCGACTGGGAGCAGCGACCGGAAGATTTCAACCATTTTATGGCACGGTTGATCTTCTGCTTTTTTGCGGAGGATACGAATATTTTTCCCCCGACTGCCAAGGGTGAAGGATTGTTTACAAGCACGATCGCCCAGATGAGTGCGGGGGATGCCTCAAATACCCATGAGGTGCTGTCGGAAATTTTTCGGGCAATGGCGACTCCGTTGCAAGAACGGCAGGCAGCGGGGATTCGCCGCTGGGCAGAGGCGTTTCCTTATGTGAATGGGGGGTTGTTTGGCCCTCATCCCCTAACCCCTTCTCCCAAAGAGGG
>NZ_DVEA01000398.1:0-9917 GCF_015295965.1 Thermoleptolyngbya sp. M55_K2018_002 | reverse complement strand
TGCAGCAGGCGATCGCCCTAGCCGCCACCGCCGGACAGGCCGGAGAAGTGCCCGTCGGCGCAGTCGTCGTCGCCCCAGACAACACCCTGATTGCCACGGGCGAAAATCGCCGCGAACGCGACCATGACCCCACTGCCCACGCCGAAGTTCTGGCGCTGCGTCAGGCAGGGCAACGCCTTGGCACCTGGCGACTGGAAGACTGCACGCTCTACGTCACACTGGAACCCTGCCCCATGTGCGCGGGGGCGATCGCCCTTGCTCGCTTGGAAATGCTGGTCTACGGCGCAGACGACCCCAAAGCCGGAGCCATCCGCACCGTCCTCAACCTGCCCGACAGCGCCGCCTCAAACCACAGTCCCAGAGTGCTATCGGGAGTTTTAGAAGCAGCGTGTCGGGCACAGTTGCAGCAGTGGTTTGCCAAGCGGAGGGGGAATGGGTAGCCACGGAGAGGGATTCGTTAACGCCAACCTTCCCTCTTCCCTTTTCGTTCTTCCCTCTTCGTTCCTCCCTTTTCGTTCTTCCCCTCTTCCTCTACCCCACCGGCACAGCCGCCAGATTCTTCTGAATCATTTCCCGATACTGGCTCTTCTGCTTCACGCCAAGCATTTGCCCCACCAAGGCCTTGTCCTTGAAGAACTGCACGGTCGGGGTTCCCGTCACGCCTGCATTGGCCGCGATCTCAGGATCTTGCTCAATGTCGATGATGACGTAGTGAACCTGGTCTGCAAACTCGTCGATCACCTTACTGAGAATCGGCTTCAGCGTGTGGCAGGGGCCGCAGGTAGGCGAAGTGTAGATGACCACAATCAGGCGATCGCTCTCGTGATACAGCTTCCGCAGCGCGTAGCCGCCCTCGTGCCGGGTATTTGCCAGGTCAAATTCCGAAGCCTGTTGCTCTTCGGTCTTGTGGGCAGGAGCTTCGTGGGGGCGCTCCGAGGCTTCCGTTTGGTGGAACTCCTGAATCAGCGAGTTTGCCGAGAGATAGCGCTCCGCCAGCAGCGCCGCCATACAGCCCGTCCCCGCCGCCGTAATCGCCTGACGATATTCGTGATCCTGCACGTCGCCCGCCGCAAACACACCTTCTACATTCGTCTTCACATCTTCATGGGTGACGATGTAGCCCACGCCATCCAGGTCGATCTGCCCCTGAAACAGCGACGTATTCGGCGTGTGGCCAATGGCATAAAACAGACCCTTCGCGGCAATTTCGCCCGTTTCGCCCGTGTGGTTGTTGATGGTCTTAATCCCCGTCATCAGGTTACCATCGCCAAACACTTCAGTCGCCGATGTGTTCCAATGCACAGTAATCTTGGGATTTCGCAGCACGCGATCCTGCATGGCCTTGCTAGCCCGCATCTTATCGCCGCGCACCAGCAGGTGAACGTGGGAGCCATACTTGGTCAGGTAGACCGCTTCTTCGGCCGCCGAGTCGCCGCCGCCAATCACAACTAGTTCCGCATTTCGGAAAATCGGCGTTGCGCCGTCACAGATCGCGCAGGCCGAAATGCCCCGCGTCCAATACTCCGTCTCTCCGGGCAGATTCAACCGCTTGGCCGTTGCGCCAGTACAGATGATGACCGTGTGGGCCCGCACTTCGCGCTCCTCCGAGCGAATCACGAAAGGACGCTGGCTAAAATCTACAGAAGTCACGTCTTCAGTCACCAATTCCGCGCCCCAGCGCAACGCCTGCGCCTTCATGTTGTCCATCAGGTTGGGGCCAGTGATGCCGTTGGGAAAACCGGGGAAATTCTCGACTTCGGTGGTGGTCATGAGTTGTCCACCGGGCAGCCCGCCGGCCTGAAACCCTTCAAACATAAACGGCTTCAAATTTGCCCGCGCTGCATAGATCGCAGCCGTATAGCCCGCTGGGCCGGAGCCAATGATGACCACATTCTCTACCGCATTTTCTACCGCTGGGTTCGCCATAGGGAAATAGATAAACTCATAACGACTACGCTTAGGTTATCACAGGATACTGGGGGTGTAAATAGATGTTGAGGGGAAGAACGAAGAACGAAGAGAATCTGGTCAGGGTTGGATAGGTACCTGGAAATTTTCTCTTTTCGTTTTTAGTTTTTCGTTTTTCCTTCTTTAAATTAGGTTTCCCCGTCGGACTGGAATCTTGGCCACCATTTGCCGGGTGGGATCTACGCTATCCTACTCACAACACTCATTTTTCATTCCTCAGAGATCGAGGCTATGCTGACACAGATTGTGCGCCCGATGGTTCGCACGCAACTGCGGCTTTTGGCCAGCAGCCAGTCTACCCGCGCCACGCTGGTGAATACGATCGCCCAATGGCTGGGCTTTTTGGGCGTGGAGGCACGGGTTACCGAAATTGATGCCGCATCGGACAAGATTCAGGTGTCGCTGGTGGTTGGCAAGCCTGAGGCCTGCGATAGCCACGACTGGGAGCAAATTTTGAAAAATTTGGAGGAGAGCGAGCGGGCCAGTGGTGCAGAACCAGCAGAGCCGATCGTGCTGACTCCCCAACAGCAGAGCAAGTTGCAGCGGCTTTTGGCCTACGTGATTCAGGCGGGTAGCCCCGATAGCAAGGTGGTGTGGGAGGATGTGCTGCCGCAGTTGCGCGGGCTGGGCTATGAAGAAGACATGCTGCTGGGGATTCGTTCGGCGCTGAAGATTCCGCAATCGCTGGAGGTGCTGACGGAGGGGCTGGATGCTGACTTGGCGGCGATCGCCCTGCCCAAGGCCGTCAGTCTGTCGATGCTCGATCGTCGGGTCACCGCCTCAGAGGATCAGGCGCTCTCTGCCCTGCTAGAGGCCATGAAGCAACCGCTCTAACCCTGCTTTTTCTAACTAACTTTCCGGCTTCCTAGGAACCTCGCCGCTGTAGGGCAGACTGAGCCTGCGTATACCAGGTGTTTTCTTCGGGAATGGTGCGGTCTGCGGTGTTAGCGCAGGCTTGCCATTCTGCCAACGCAGGTTTGCCCTGAGCCGTCCACACCTGAGCCAGCAGGCAGTGAGCAGCGGCCCGTTGGGAGTCAAGCTGAATCGCCGCTTGCAGATGGGCAGCCGCTTCATCGAGACGGCTCTGTCTGAACGCAATCCATCCCAGATTCTTGTGATAGCTATAGGTAAAGTCTGGGCTTAGTAGCGCCCCTGTTCCTTCGGGAGTCGCCCCAGCAGATGCAGTTTGCTCGCCCTGCATCAACACGCTGGCAGCCATGTCGTATTGCCCATCGAGAATGTATAGCCGAGAGAGCGGAATACTGGCCTGGGGCAATCCACCCTGGAGCGCGAGGCGATATTGGGCGATCGCCTTTTCGGGATTCTGCCCGTCTTCATACACCGTGCCCAGGTCATAGCGCGTTTGGGGATTGTCGGGGTTAAGGGCGAGCGATCGCCGCAGGTTCTCCTCAGCGCGGGTCATTTCGCCCTGAGCCTGATTTTCGTTGCCCCAGGCGGCGTAGAGACCGGCAATGCGGGGCAGATTGGCGTGTAGCCCCAGCAGCAGCAGCAGTAGCCCGGTCGAGAGTCCCAGTTTTGCCTCGTGCTGATAATGAGACGGCACGCCCATTCGTTCCAGGCTGCGCTCGGTGGCTTCTTGCCCTGCCTGGGTCAGCGCTGTTTTCCCGGTCAGCAGCGTCAGCACGCTCTGTCCCACGATGATGAAAGAACCGAGCAGGTCGGTGCCCCCCGTCAAAAACTTGCTGGAAATATCCATCACCAGGCTGAAGCTGGCCGCCAGCGTGGTAATCGTCAGCGCGTCCCAGAGCCAGTCGAGGCGATCGCGCGGGTCGGGCGGCTTAGGAAACTTCCACCACCAGGCGCTTGCGGGCGGATTGAGGCTGTCGCGCCAGGTCGCCAGATCGAGATGACGGGCGATCGCCCCGCTCTGCTGCCGCAGCCGCTGATCTAGCCGATAGATTTCAGCCCGAATTGTCGGATCAGCAGGTGCTTTATCCAGTGCAGCCTGCACCGCGTCTCGCGCCGTCAACGCCTGCAAAATCACATCTTCACTGGGCTGCTCGGCGTGGGCTTCCAGGGTTTCCAGAGCCACTCCATAGCGCTGAAGCACGGGATGATCAGACGATCCGAGCAGAGCAGCGGAACCCAGGGGCAGCGGTTCCAGAGCGGGCTGTTCCAGAGCGGGCTGTTCCAGAGCGGGCTGTTCCACGGGCGCTTCTCCACAAGGCAAAGGTTTACAGGAGCAGTATTCTGAGGCGAATCCTTCACCCGTCAGGGCCGCCACTAACAGCCGCCGGGGCTGTTTATAACACCAACTGCGTCACCCAGCTTTCCGTATCGGTCTGATTTTTGGGATTGGCCTGCCGCCGTGCCAAGCGCCAGGTTTTGCCCTCAATTTGCCGCTGGAGATAAATCTCAAACGGGTTAGCCTTTTGCGTTACCGTTCGCCCCGGAAACTCCAGCGTCACATCATAGGTTCCCCGCACCCGAAACCCCCGCAGGTTGCCGATTTGCAATCCCTGCTCATCAGTGATTTTGACATTGCTGATGGTAAATGGGGGAAAGGTCGGGTTCTGAGGATTCAGCAGTTGGATCAGGTCTTCCTGCGTCTGGCTGAACTGGAGGGCGATCGCCCGCTCCACGATATCTCGACCCGGCCCAGAGACAGAGCTACAGGCAGTCAGGAGGAACGTGAGCAGGAGCGCGAGGAGGGGACGGAGCATTTTTGAGTTAATTGAAGGAATAAAGCACAAAGGGGGGAAGGGGAAGTTAAAGAACGAAGAACGAAAAACGAAGAACGAAGAACGAAGAACGAAAAACGAAGAATGAAAAATGAAAAACGAAGCCTCTTCCCTCTTCGTTCTTCTCTCTTCGTTCTTCCCTCTTCCCTCTCCCTTCACAGAACATCTTATGATCCAATTGCCCTTCTACCGTTGAAGACCATGACAGGCAAAAGCTTGGGACTGTCGGAACCGCTGCACGATTATCTGCTGTCGGTGTCGCTGCGAGAGCCAGAGGTGCTGCGATCGCTCCGAGAGGAAACGGCTCGCCATCCAGAGCGCATCATGCAGACCACGCCCGATCAGGGGCAATTTTTGGCGCTGCTGGTGCAACTGATTGGCGCAACGAAAACGCTGGAAATTGGCGTGTTTACGGGCTACAGTTCCCTGGCGGTGGCGCTGGCGCTGCCGGAGGCAGGACAAGTCATCGCCTGCGACGTGAGCGAAGACTATACGGCGATCGCCCGTCGCTATTGGCAGCAGGCCGGCGTGGCCCACAAGATCGCGCTGTATCTTGCGCCTGCGCTGGAAACGCTGGATCGCCTGCTGGCAGAGGGACAGGCGGGCACGTTCGACTTTGCCTTTATCGATGCAGACAAGGGCAACTACTGGAACTATTACGAGCGATCGCTCCAACTTCTGCGCCCCGGCGGGCTGATCGCCGTCGATAACGTCCTCTGGGGCGGCGAGGTCATCAACCCCGATAACCAATCCCCCAACACCCTCGCCATTCGCGAGTTCAACCAAAAAATTCACCAGGACAACCGCGTCTCCCTCAGCATGATTCCCGTATCGGATGGGCTGACGCTGGCCAGGAAGCGATAGGGAGCGGTGAGGTACGATATGAAATGTCGCCTGCCCTTGTGCCGATCCCCCTCGACTCTGCCGAAATCATCGCTTACCCTAAGACCAGAGTCCTCTTGCAAAACCGCGTCTGGGAGGAGGTGCGATGCCCATCTCTAGCGAATGGATGCCCTGGCTGGTGGGGTTAGGGCTGAATAGCCTGCTGGCGGCGATCGCCTGGGTTTTGCCCAAGAAACTGCTGACTCCGGCGGGCATTTTCCACGCCTGGGCCCTGGGGGTGATTCTGTTTGGCACGCTGGGCTGGCGCGGCTATGTCGTCATGGTGGTGTACTTCCTGGTGGGATCGGCGGTCACTCGCATCGGCAAGCAGCGCAAAGAAGAGGCCGGCATTGCCGAGAAGCGCTCTGGAGCACGGGGGCCAGAAAACGTCTGGGGGTCGGCGCTGACGGCGACGCTCTGCGCGCTGAGCATTTACGCCCTGGGGAGTGCGGGCACGGCGACGACGAAGGTGATCATCGTGCTGCTGGCGCTGGGCTATGTGGCCAGCATTGCCACCAAGCTAGCCGACACCACCGCTACGGAAATTGGCAAAGCCTACGGCCGCCGCACGTTTTTGATTACCAACTTCCAACCCGTTCCAGCGGGAACTGAGGGCGCAGTGAGCCTGGAGGGAACGTTAGCAGGGCTGTTGGGGGCAGCGCTGATTGCCACGCTGGGCTGGGCCGTGCGGCTGATCGCCCCGATTGAAATTCCCATGTGCATTGCCGCCGCATTTATCGCCACGAATCTGGAAAGCCTGATCGGCGCAACACTGCAATCAAAATACCGCTGGCTCACCAACGAGATGGTGAATATTGTGAACACATTTTTGGGGGCGATCGCCGCCATTGCGATCGCTGGAGCCTACTACTTCCTGGCTCACCAGCTTGCCTAAAGCGCACACATACCTGAAGCGCAAATATGCGTAAATATTGTGTCAGCAATATTGTGTCAGCAATATTGTGTCAGCCCACTTTCGGCCCACCATCTCCAAGCCTGTCATTCCCACCACTGACTACAGTCAGCCCTGTCCTCGCCCATCCAACCCTCTTCATTCTTCTCTCTTCCCTCTTCCCTCTGCTAGCCAGACGACTGCATTCCATCCCCCAATCCTGCTTTAATCTAGCTATTCTCTAGATCTAAGACCGCAAGTTTATCCGAGAATAGGATCACCTCACCCTGCTTTGGTGGTTACCGCTGCTGGATTGTCCGGATTGGATTAAGCAAGCCCTGCATGAGCATTTCTGAGTCCGTGCTGGATGCGCTATTGAAGCGATCGCCCCACTTGCGCCCCCAGCTTTACTTCAAATCGTCGCTCACCGCCCTCTCTCACGCGATGGAGGATCAGGTTCTGGCATCCTCCGGCCAGCCGCTCATCATTGCCAGCTTCCAGCGCGAACGGTTCTATCGGCAGGAATCTCACCGCTACCTCCGCATCGCCGCGCTCACACCCCAGGTCTACGTCCTGGCTGCGCCCGAAACGGACTTCATGAATCGATCAGAAGAATATGAAACCGTCGCCTTTGACCCCTCCGACCAATTAAGCCAGGAATGGCATCTGGTGGTGATTGGGCAGCAGTATTCCGCCTGTCTGGTCTGCCGCGAGCGTACCAGCCTGCCCAGCGCTGCCGACACCGCAGAAACGACGATGGATCAAACCCGCCGCTTTGAAGGCGTGTGGACGTTTGACCGCCAGGTGAGCTACCATGCCGCCGAAATTTTGCTCGATCGCATCCTGAGCTATCGCCCAGAACTGGCGGAAAAAATCGCCGCCGCCAAGGCCGAAATTCTGCTGCCGCAGCCCACCAAGCTGGAAGTGGACCCCGACCCCTTTGCCCAGCGCCTAGTCACTCATTTGCAGGCAGGGCAATACAAGCTGCTCAAGGCCTACCGCTCCATCGCCACGCAGGAGCGCAAAGAACGCCTGGTGAACTCCATTACCACAGCGATGCGCCAGTCCCTCAACACCGACGACATTTTCCGCGTGGCAGTGGAGGAGTTGGGCAAAGCGATGCAGGTCTGTCGCTGCATAATCTATCGCTGCAAAGACACCGACAGCAGCGCCAAAATCACCTACGAATATCGCCGCGACAAGCGCATTGCCTCCTTGGTGGATCAGGACTGGCTGCTGCGAGACAATCCCCTGTTTCAAGCCGTGGCCCAGCAGCAGACCTCGGTGGCGATTCGCGAAGCGATCCCTGCGGAAATCGCCAACACCAGCACGGATCCGCCGCTCGACCTGTCGCCGCTCAAGCCAATTTTGAAGCGAGCATCCATCCGCTCCTGGCTGATGGTGCCTGTTATTAACCAGGGACGGCTGCTGGGCATGGTGGAGCTACATCACTGCCAGAAGGAGCCACATACTTGGACAGACGAAGCGCGATCGCTCGTAGAATCCGTCGCCTCCCAGTTGGGCGTTGCCATCCTCCAATCCGAATCCTACGCCAACCTGGAAGATCTGAACGAGCAGCTTGAAGCGCTAGAGCGCACCCGCAGCAACCTGATCGCCATTACGGGCCACGAACTCCGCACGCCGCTGTCCACCATTCAGGTTTGCCTGGAAAGCCTTGCCAGCGAACCCGACATGCCCACGGAACTGCGCCAAGTCATGCTCAGCACGGCCCTGTCTGACGCAGAACGAATGCGAAAACTGGTGCAGGACTTCCTCACCCTATCGCGGCTGGAGAGTGGCCGCGTCGAGTGGCATCTGGAACCGCTGGCGCTGCAAGAGTGCGTAGACCTAGCCCTCAGCAGCCTGCGAACCCGCCAGTCCGACGCGCCATTGCCCAAAATCCAGACCAACGTGCCTGGAGAACTGCCGCTGGTCAGGGCCGACGGGGAATGGCTGGTCGAGGTGCTGGCCAAACTGCTAGACAACGCCTGCAAATTCACCGAATCCACCGGAGAAGTGCTGATCGAGGCGCACCCAAACGGCGGCAAGATGCTGGAAGTCACCATTGCCGACACGGGACGCGGCATTGAGCCAAATCGCCTGGAGATCGTGTTCGATCGCTTCTATCAGGAAGAAGGGGCCCTGCGGCGGACGGCGGGCGGCACGGGGCTGGGCCTGGCGATTTGCCGACAAATCATTCTGGCGCTGGGCGGGCAAATCTGGGCCGAGTCGGATGGGCGCGACAAGGGCAGCCAGTTTCACTTTACGCTGCCGCTGGCGCAGGAGACGGCGGGCACGTCTGGGGCTAGAGCAAAGAACGGCCGCTCCTGAGTTCTGACATCTTTGCCAAAAGCGCAGTTCCCATCGCTGCCAGCAGCCCCAACAGGTAAAAAAACAGACGAGTCATCACCTTTAGCAGGTGGCCGCCCTTGTTGCAGGGCGGGTTTCCTAGCACATGGCAGTCAAATAATTTGGCAAAAAACCGGAGGCATTGGGCAGGGGTCAGGTTCTTGAACCCCAGCCAGAAATGATTGTGATAGAAGCTGATCTGATAGCGGGGCGATCGCGTCGAGAGGTCATGACAGCCGCCCGTTTCCTCCCCCAGATGCACCAGCCACGCCTCCGGGTCGTACCAGATCACCAGCCCCGTCGTCCGCAGCCGCAAGCACACGTCCGACTCTTCCCGCACTGCGCTGCCCCGAAACCGCTCGTCAAACCAGAGATGATGCTGGGTAAAGAGCGATCGCCGAAAGGACATATTGCAGCCCCTTGCCGACAGCACCCGCTGCGGCTTCACCGTATGCACCAGGTCGAGGTGATACCAGGCGATCGCCGGATCGTTTGCCGCCGGCGGCAGTTGCTCGATGCGGCGATCGGGGTCATCCGCCAGCTTCAGCCGATCCAGCACCCGGCCGGCGATCGCCCCAATCTCTAAATTTTGATAATGCCGCGCGTGTCTTGCCAAAAAATCCGGCGGCATCTGCACGTCGTCGTCCACAAACACCACAATCTCGCCCGTTGCCTGCCGAATGCCGACATTTCGCGCCCGCGGCAGGCTGGCCCAATCCACCCGCAGCCAGGTCAGCTTGCCTGCTGCGCTGAGTTCTGCCAGCATTGCCTCGGTTTCAGGTTCATGCACCGCCGTCTGATCCACCACGATCACGTCGTAGGTCGGGTAATCTTGCCACAGGGCATCCCGCAGCGTGGCCCGCAGCACCGCCTCGCGCTGGTAGGTGGGGATAATTAAGGACACGAAGGGAAGCATTTGGAGCAAGGCGCATCAGCCTCCATCCTGTCGCATTTTGCCAATCTTCAGCTATCCTTCGGGTATTGTGAGCATTGGAAATTCAAGGGCTTGGCAGAATGCAGGTGTGGGTTGCAGGCGTGGTGCTGTTTTTTGTAATGGCAGAGCTATATCCCTGGGTCGAGGGTCTGAGCTTACCGCTGCCGCTGATAGTGGCAGCCGGACTGGG
>NZ_DVEA01000351.1:0-9963 GCF_015295965.1 Thermoleptolyngbya sp. M55_K2018_002 | reverse complement strand
TGGATTTTCTTGTGCGATCGCCGATCTTTACGAAAATATCAGTCAGTTGTTCTGACGAATGTTCTGACGAAGGATGGCGGTGCTGCTGAACGATTCATGGCCTGTTGCTGCGTAGAACTGCTGCATAGAACTGCTGCATAGAACTGCTGCATAGAACTTTTGTACAGGACATCGATGTCCCGGAACACTAGGCGTGATTGGGCGTGATTGGGCGATCGCGCATTCACCCTTTGAACTGGAAATTGAACTGGAGATAAATCAGCAGCAGCGTGATCAGCAGCAGCAGGGTCGCCGCCGCCGCTGCATAGCCAAAATCAAACTGGGCGAAGGCTTCGGTATAGACGTAATAGACCAGCAGGTTCGTAGTATTCAGCGGGCCGCCGCCTGTGATCACGTAGGGCTGCTCGAAGCTGCGGAGCGTGAAGAGGGTCGTTGTGACGATCGCGAAAACCAGGGTGGGCCGCAGGCCGGGGAGTGTAATGTGCCAAAACTGCTGCCAGTCGTTGGCTCCGTCTAGCTCGGCGGCTTCGTAGCGGCTTTGGGGAATGGTTTGCAGCCCCGCTAAAAAAACGACGAGGTTAAATCCAAGCTGCTTCCAAATGCTGAACAAAATTAGCACGGGCATGGCCCAAGTGGTGCTGCCCAGCCACGGAATTGGGGCAATCCCCAGCCAGCCCAGCGCCGCATTGACGGGGCCGTCGGTTTGGAATAGCCAGCGCCAGCCCAGACCCACGGCGACCAGAGACGTAATCGAAGGGATGAAATATGCCGCTCGCAGCCAGTCCCGAAACTTCACGGCTCGATTCAGCAACACAGCCAATCCAAGCGGCAAGACGAGGCTGGGCAGCACCGTGGCCACGGTGAAGTAGAGCGTGTTTCCCAGCACTTGCCAAAAATCGGGCGTAGCCAGCAACCGTCTATAGTTTTGTAGCCCCACCCAGTGTATGCCGCTGCGGGTGAAGCTGCCCTGGGTCAGGCTGAGATAGGCGAGATAGGCAATCGGGAAAAATACAAAAACGCCCAAAAACGCCAGGGCCGGGGCGAGGAACAGCCATGCAGTGAGGGTCTCATGGGAAGGGCGATCGCCCCCACCGGGCCTTTGAAACCTAGAGGACATCAGAAGCCGTCGTGGTCGATTAAATGCTTCACAATGCCAGAGATTACCTGCTTCACGGCGGGTTCGCTAGCGGTGTAGTTAATGGCGACCGAAATCACGTAGCGTTTGCCCTTGATGTTCACGCCGACGGTCGTGCCCAGTACGCTGGAGTTTTGCCCCGTTTTTTCGCCAATCCACACGGCGGGTCGCCGAATGGCCTCATAGCCCAATTCCCAATCGTACTGGTTTACCAGTCCTTCCAAAATTAGGTCTGCACCGGGGACTTCATTGTTATAGATGCTCACCATCATGTCGGTGAGTTCGTCCATGTTGATTTCGTTGGGCACGCCGCCGACATTATCCGTAGGACTGATGGAGTTTCCTGTGAGCTTGGTGCTGATGCGAGTGTACTGATAGCCGCGATCGCGCAGGGTTTGTTCAATGCTTTGCCAGCCTACGTAGTCGATCAGTTGATTCGTGGCGATGTTGCTGCTGTGGGTAATCATTTGCAGCAGCACTTTGCGGATGGGATATTCGGTGCCAACCCAGATCTTGGCTGCGTCTTCGGTGTAGTTGCTAGGGTCGATGAAAATCGGCGTGTTGGGGTCGATCTTTTCGCGGGTCAGCTTGTCCATTGTGGCGATCGCCAGGGGTACTTTGATCAGGCTGGCGGGGCTGGCGGGTAGCTCTTTGCCCTGATAGCGGCGACACTCGCGCTCTAGCGTGCAGACCGTGACGTGAACCTGACTGCCCATGCCCGTACTGTCGGCGATCGCCTTCAGGAATCCAGAGCGGGCAGTGTCGTATTCGTAGGCGACCACGCTCAAGATGTCCTCATATTCCTTCAGCTTCTTGGCCGCTTGTTCCCCCACAAACGAATCGGCGGACACTTCCCGCAGTGAATCGGTTGCGGATTTCCAGAGCTGATAGCGCTTGGCAATGGTTTCCTCGGTTTGGTCTGGCTGTTGCTTCAGTTCAACTGCTTGGTTTGCCGTGCGGATGGCTTGCTCCCAGCTTGCTTTGGCAGATTCTTCAACCCCAATGCGAATTTCAACCGCTTGCAGCGTTTCCAGCAGCGCAGTTGGGACAGAATTTGCTCTAGTGGCCACGGAGACCAGGGTCGGCGGCTGGTTCTCGATGTCTTGCTGGAGGCGATCGCGGAGTTCGTATAGCTCTGCTAGCGACTTGGCTTCAGAAATGAGAGATTCTCCCTCTTCGTAGGGACGCTCCAGCACGGGTGTCAGGGCTGGATACGAATGAACCAGGACGGCTCCTGCCATTACCCCGACTGCGCTGATGGGTGCAACGAGGGCATACCACCACCAGCGATGCGCCACTGATTTCATGATTGCAACCACGGACTCACCCCTCCTCACCAAAGGCCAAATGCGTACTGAAATGCGTGCGTACTGAAATGCGTACTGATAAGAGTGCAACCTTAAAGCTCAACCTTGAAATTCGATCTTGAGCAAGTGCAACCCTGCAAATGAACTTAATTAAAGTTAAATAATAAGACCATTCTTCATATTTAAATGGTGCAGTGTGACGCAATCTGGCAAGAAGCTGTGGCGGAAAAGGTTACCCAAGGCGTTGTCGGCGAACTGCTGAACCAGCTCAAGTATATGGCTTGCCGATTAAACCGGAACGCTTCGGTAGATAGACATTGAGGCTTCTGGAGATAGAAGGCGCAGAGCCACAGGGGGTCAGGGGGGCGCAGCTTGGACGGGGCGATCGCCAAAAAGCGTCTGGAAATCGTCTAGAGTGAGGGTTGGAGTTTTTTGCCATCTGCTCCGATTGCCGTCTACGCATCACGTTTCCGTTTCATTTTGAGGTTTTCCAATGGCATCCATCCGTGAGTTGCATCAACAGCTCGTCCGCAAAGAGCGCTCGGCCGTCGAAATTGCCACCGAAGCCCTAGAGCGGGTTCAAGCCCTGGAACCCAAACTGCACAGCTTTATCAGCGTGACGGCCGACCGGGCGATCGCCCAAGCGCAGCAGGTGGATGCCAAAATCGCCGCCGGGGAAGCAATCGGGCCGCTGGCGGGCATTCCCATCGGCATCAAGGACAATCTGTGTACCCAGGGCATCCGCACCACCTGCGGCTCCCGCATCCTGGAAAACTTTGTGCCGCCCTACGAGTCCACCGTGACGCAGCGCTTGTTCGACGCGGGCGCGGTGATGGTGGGCAAAACGAATATGGACGAGTTTGCAATGGGCAGTTCGACGGAAACCTCTGCCTATCAGGTGACGGCAAATCCGTGGGATTTGGAGCGCGTACCGGGTGGATCTTCGGGCGGTTCTGCCGCAGCGGTGGCCGCGGGGCAGTGCGTTGTGGCGCTGGGGTCAGACACGGGCGGCTCGATTCGCCAGCCAGCCTCGCTCTGCGGTGTGGTGGGCATGAAGCCCACCTACGGACTGGTGTCTCGCTATGGGCTGGTGGCCTACGCCTCGTCGCTGGATCAGATTGGCCCCTTTGCCCGCACGGTAGAAGATGCGGCGATTTTGTTGAAGGCGATCGCCGGACATGACCCGCAGGACTCCACGAGCCTCAAGGTCGAAATCCCTGACTACGCTGCCGCCCTCAAGCCCGACTTCAAGCCGCGTGGCAAGCTGCGGATTGGCGTGATTCAAGAAACCTTCGGCGAAGGGCTGGACTCAACCGTAGAAGCGGCCGTCACCACAGCAGTCGAAACCTTGCAGGAACTCGGAGCCGAAATCCAGGTGATCAACTGTCCCCAGTTTCGCTACGGGCTGCCCACCTACTACATCATTGCCCCCTCCGAAGCCTCGGCCAACCTGGCCCGCTACGACGGCGTGAAATATGGCTTCCGCGCCGATAATCCCGAAAATCTGCTGGATATGTACGCCAAGACCCGCGCCGAGGGCTTTGGCGCAGAGGTGAAGCGGCGGATTATGATCGGCACCTACGCGCTGTCGGCGGGCTATTACGATGCCTACTACCTCAAGGCGCAAAAGGTGCGGACGCTCATCAAGCAAGACTTTGAACGCGCCTTCCAGAAAGTAGATGTGCTGGTGTGCCCTACCTCGCCGACGACGGCCTTCAAGGCGGGCGAAAAGACCGACGACCCGCTCAGCATGTACCTGTCTGACCTGATGACGATTCCGGTGAACCTGGCGGGATTGCCTGCCCTCAGTCTGCCCTGCGGCTTTGACGACCAGGGCCTGCCCATTGGTCTGCAAATGATTGGTAACGTGCTGCGGGAAGATCTGCTGCTGAGCGTGGCCCATGCCTATGAGCAGGCAACGGAGTGGCACAAGAAAGCGCCTATGATTTAGGGGGAATTGTTAGGGATTGGAGTTGCTGAGTTGGGCCACTCGCTCAGGCTGGCAGTTTTTAGGCCTGACTCCTGATCAGCCTCGCCAGAGAACCCAGGCGGTGGCGATCGCCAAGGTGGCTAGCGTCAGCGGCAGCCCAAACCGCAGGTGCGTCCAAAACGACAGCGAAAAGCCCTGGCTGGCGGCGGCTTCGGCGGTGATCAGGTTGGCCACTGCGCCAAACAGCGTCAGATTGCCTGCCAGCGTGGAGCTAACCGCCAGCAGCAGCCAGGATTGCGTATCCCCCCGGTCGATCAGCGATTGCAGCAGCAGCACCGCAGGCACGTTGGAAATCAGGTTTGACAAGAGCGTTGTAATGCTGACCAGACCCACCGGATGGGCAATCCAGGGGAGCAGCCCCGACAGCAGGTTGAAGGATTGCAGGCTGCGCGTCAGCACGAACAGCCCCGAAAAGATCACCAGCAGCCCCCAGTCCACATCCTGCAACACGCGCTGGGGCTTGATGCGGCGCGTAATCAGCAGCACACCTGCTGCTACTAGGGCCGACTCGGCCAGCGGCAATCCCACCACAAAGGCGGCCAGCATTAGGCTACTCACCATCAGTGTCTTTCGCAGCAGCGGGCCATAGGCGCGGGGGCGAAAGGTGGGCACGTAGGGGCGCGGTTTGAGCGATCGCACCTCTGGATACATCCATCCCAGCAGCCCAATTTGCAGCAGCAGGCCTATCAGAGCAATGGGGATCATCACCCGCGCAAACTCGGCGTAGGCGATGCCCGAAAAGGAGCCGACTAGAATATTCTGCGGATTGCCGTTGAGCGTGGCGACGGAGCCGATATTGGTGGCCGCCGCCAGGGCCAGCAGGTAGGGAATTGGGTTGAGCGACAGGGTTTGGGCCAGGCTGACGGTGAGCGGCGTAAACACTAGGGCGATCGTGTCGTTCAGAAACACCGCCGACAACGCCCCGCAGCCCAGCGTTAGCGCTACCAGCAGTCCAAAGGGGCTACTCGTGAGGCGGATGAGATACAGCAGCGCCAGTTGAAAAAATCCGGCGTAGCTGAGGTAGGCGTTGACAATCATCGTGCTGAGCAGAAACACGATGGTTGTTGGGTCGATGGCCTGCCAGGCCTCCTGTAGGGAGAGTGTGCCCAGGGCAATGAGGGCGGCTGTTCCGACGATCGCCATTGTGGCCCGGTTCATCCGCAGCCCTGGAACCGACCCCAAGGCCAGTCCCACGTAGGTCAGCCCGATCACCACTGCCTGGGCAACGGGCAGCCAGTTGGCGAGGGCGCGAAACTCGATGCCAAGGTACAGCACTGGTTTTGATGCCCAAAATTCAGGTGATACAATGGTAAACCCCGGGGTGACTAGCGCAACGGTAGCGCATCGGACTCTTAATCCGCTGGTTCTGGGTTCGAATCCCAGGTCACCCATATTAATAGCCCTAGTTGAAAGACCTAGTGGAGAGGCTTAGCTGCGGTGGTTAGGGGTTTGTCGATCCCTTCCCCAAGCGATCCCTTCCCCAAGCGATCTCCCTCGCGATCGCCAGCCTAGCGAGTCGCTACCCCGTCGGCGCGGGCGGCCCGCTGAACCGCAGCAGAGACAGCGGTCGCCACGCGCTCGTCAAACACCGACGGCACGATGTACTCGCGGTTGAGGTCGGCGGCGGTAATGAGCGAGGCGATCGCCCCTGCGGCCTCTAGGAACATGGTCGTGGTCATGGTCTTTGCGCCACAGTCCAACGCGCCGCGAAAGATGCCAGGAAACGCCAGCACGTTGTTGATCTGGTTGGGATAGTCGCTGCGGCCCGTCGCCATCACCGCCACATCATCGGTCACGAGTTCCGGCTGAATTTCAGGAATTGGATTGGCCATGGCAAACACAATTGGGTCTGTCGCCATCGATTTCACCATGTCCACCGTCACCACCCCCGGCGCACTCACGCCCATGAATACATCCGCGCCCACCATTGCATCTGCCAGGGAGCCGCTCTGGTCTACGGCAAATTCTTTCTTTTGGTCGGTCAGGTCGCTGCGGCTGTGGCTGAGGATGCCCCGCGAGTCGCAAATCACGATCTGGGTGGCTCCTGCTTTTTGCAACAGTCGGGCGATCGCCAGGCCCGCCGCCCCTGCGCCATTGATCACGATCCGCACCGACTCCATCGACTTATTCACCAGCTTCAGCGCGTTGTAGAGCGCCGCCAGCGAGACAATGGCCGTGCCGTGCTGGTCATCGTGAAAAATGGGAATGTCCAGTTCCCGCTGGAGCCGTGCCTCGATTTCAAAGCAGCGGGGGGCGCTGATGTCTTCCAGGTTCACGCCGCCAAACACAGGCGCGATGTTTTTCACCGTCTGCACAATCTCGTCGGTGCTCTGCGTGGCGAGGCAAATCGGGAAAGCATCAATGCCGCCAAATTCCTTAAACAGCATGGCTTTGCCCTCCATCACGGGCAGCGCTCCGGCGGGGCCAAGATTGCCCAAGCCCAGCACGGCGCTTCCGTCGGTAACGATCGCCACGGTGTTGCTCTTGATCGTCAGGGAATAGACCTTGGACGGATCTTCAGCGATCGCCGTGCAGATGCGCCCCACCCCCGGCGTGTAGGCCATCGCTAGGTCGCTCTGGTTTTTCAGAGAAATCTTGCTGTGGACGCTGATCTTGCCGCCCCGATGCAGGTTAAACGTGCGATCCGACACGTTCAGCACCTTGATATGCTCCAGCCCCTTCAGCGCGGTAACGATTGCCTCAGCATGTTCCACGCTCGATGCTTCAATCGTGATGTCGCGGATGATGGTTTTCAGCGTCCGCTCGATCACCTCGATCTGGTCAATATTGCCGCCCGCCTCGCCAATGGCCATGGTGACGTAGGCCAGCATTCCCGCCTGGTTGGGCAACTGCACGCGCACCATGAGGCTGAAGCTGGGATTGGGAGTGAGGCTGACCATAGGATTCTCGATTTTGGATTTTGGATTTTGGATTTTTGGGACGCTGACTATCTTCCCCGTCCGCAGTGCAGTGATGATCTTACCGCTACGGATCGTCCCTAGCGTAAGGGAGTCGCCGGACTGCAATTGTGCCAAAGTGAACAATCGATCAGGTTTCGGGTTCCAGCGGGCAAGGCGGCCAACCGTTGGTGCTAATGGTGCTGTTGGTGCTAGTGGTGCTAAAGACCGGAACCCGAACCGAACTTCTAACTTCTAACCTCTAACTTCTAACCTCTAACTTCTAACCTCTAACTTCTAACCTCTAATTCCTGCTTCGGGGGGGCAACTAGGGCGATCGCCCGTTGCAGCGCAGACAGGCGCGTAGGAAACACATGATTTTCGTCCATGACGTTCAGCAGGTTGAGCCGCTGGAGGCGATCGCGCACGCTGCCTTCCACGCCCACCAAAAGCACCTCCCGTCGCTGCCGACAGGCCTCCTGCACCATCGCCTCGATCGCCAGCGCCGCCGTCACCCCCAGTCGCGGCACTTCCGTCAGATCCAGAATCAGCACGTCATACTCTTGCACCAGCGTCATTTGCTGCGAAATTGCCTTTGCCGCGCCAAAGCTCATGGGCCCGCTGAGTTGGAACAGCATGATCCGACCCTGACCAGCTTCCAACAAGGCCTGTTCTTCTGGAGCCAGCGCTTCGTCCGTCGGGTGAATAATGGCGCGGACGCGCTTGCTCTGCAAGTCACTCAGGCTTTTCACAGTGAGCAGATTCGCGAAAAACACGCCCACCGCCACCGCCGTAATCAGATCCACAAACACCGTCAGAAACAGCACGCCATACATCAGCCCCGTTGCCTTCAACGACAGCCGATGCGCCCGCCGCAAAAAGCTCCAGTCGATGATGTCAATCCCGACTTTGATCAAGATCCCCGCCAGCACTGCATTGGGAATCGGCTCCGTCAGCCTGCCCAGCCCCAGCATCACCAGCAGCAGCAAAATACCGTGAATCATACCCGATAGCCGCGTTTTGCCGCCCGCCTGCACATTCACAACCGTCCGCATCGTTGCCCCGGCCCCCGGCAATCCCCAAAAAATGCCCGACAGCAAATTGCCGATGCCCTGACCGATCAATTCCTGGTTGGAATCGTGCTGGGTTCGGGTGATGTTGTCGGCAACGAGAGAAGTCAGCAGCGAGTCGATCGATCCCAGCGTCGCCAGCATCAGCCCGTAGCCCGTCATCACGCGCAGCGCCTCCCACTCAAACGCCGGCCAGTGCGGCTGCGGCAGTGCCGTGGGAATGGCTCCAATCCGCGTCAGGTTTGCACCCTCGCCAAAAGCCAGCGACACAAGTGTCCCGATCACCAGCGCCAGAAGGGGTGAAGGAATGACGCGATTCAGCCGACGCGGCCAGGTAAACACGATCGCCAGCGTCATCAGCCCCAGCCCCAGCGCGAACCCGTTGGGATGCGTCAGATACGTCGGCAGGTTTCGCAGAGAATCCACGACTCCACTCGATCCTTTGTAGCCAAACAACGGCCCAATCTGGAGGGAGATAATAATGACCCCGATGCCCGACATGAAGCCAGAAATAACCGTGTAGGGCATGAGCGTGATATACGTTCCCAAACGCAGCACCCCAAACAGAATCTGGAACAGCCCCCCCAGCGCAATGACGGTGAACGAAAGCGCCAGTCCGGTTTCGGGATACCGACCAATCAGTACCGTGAAAATTGTTGCCACTACCACCGTCATTGGCCCAGTTGGGCCAGACACCTGAGCGGGCGTGCCGCCAAACAATGCCGCGAAAATGCCGACGAAGATTGCGCCGTAGAGTCCCGTCACCGCTCCCGCCCCGGACGATACGCCAAACGCCAGCGCCAGCGGCAACGCCACGATCGCTGCGGTGAGGCCGCCCCAAAAGTCATCTCGAAAATTACGAAAATTGAGATCCGGGGGTTTCAGAACATGAGTAAACTGTCTTAGCCAGGAGTTGATGGCAGTCACAATGGCAAGCCTCCAGGATATGGCCTAGATGTTGCGATAGGCCCTAGCTTCGCAGGATACGGCTGGAAATCTGGTTCGGGCGTTTCTTTCAAGATGTCTTCACTTCACTTCATTCATCCATACTTCTATCCATATTTCCTTCATTCTTCTGCTAGGCATTTACCCACCGATTCAGCGCAGGCGCTATGGCAGGCTCTCAAAACCCCTCTCAAAACTCTCAGGATCAAAACTCCCAGGATCAAAGCTCCAAAGCTCAGATTGCCGATCCGATTGCCGGGGATCACCCGAATTACCCAGATCACCCGGATCACCAGGATCATCCGAATCACCCGGATCACCCGGATCGAATAATTGTGCCGCTGGATGCACCGACGCTAGAAGAGGCGATCGCCCTTGTAGACCAGATTCCCGCAGTCCGCTTTTGGAAAGTCGGGTTAGAACTCTTCGTCAGCACAGGCGCGACCATTCTGGCAGAACTGAAGGCGCGGCAGAAGCGAATTTTTCTTGACCTCAAATTTCACGACATTCCCAACACCATGGCCGGAGCCTGTCGCGCCGCCGGACGCTATGGCGTAGACCTGCTTACCGTTCACGCCACAGCAGGCAAAGAGGCCCTCGTCGCCGCCAACGCCTCCGC
>NZ_DVEA01000365.1:0-10033 GCF_015295965.1 Thermoleptolyngbya sp. M55_K2018_002 | reverse complement strand
CTTCATCCACCCAATACACGCGATCGCCCAGCCCATACCCCCGAAACAGGATGCCCAGCAGCAACGCTAGCGCCACAAGCCACCGCCAGACCAGGTGTTTTGCAATGTGCCCACCGTTTTTCACCATGTTGTTTTGAAAAAAATCGAAGTTTTGGAAAAAGTGCCGATTTGAGCAGTTTCATGGGGCGATCGCATGATTTTTTTTCAGCAGGCTCAGCGTAGCGCGTAACGAAGCGCTGGAGCGTCTGGAAATACAGCGTCCGGTTAATTCGTCGCAAATTGCTGTGGCCCGCCTGGGGAATCAGCAGCAGTTCCTTGGGCGGCGGCGCGGCCTCATAAAGCACTTGCCCCATGTGGACAGGCACGACGCGATCGCCCGTCCCGTGGATCACCAGCAGCGGCATCTGGAGCGATCGCACTTTTGCCAGGGAATCAAACCGCTGATGCAGCAAGAGATCCACAGGCAAAAGCGGCACGGGCACAAAGTGACGGATCATGTCTCGCATGGAAGTAAACGAGCTTTCGACAACCAGGGCGGCCAGGTCGGGATTGTGGGCTGCCAGGTCGAGGGCGATCGCCCCTCCGATGGATCTTCCCATAACCACGATGCGCTGTGGCGGAATGCGGCGGGTTTGGGTGAGGTAGTCGAGGGCGGCGATCGCATCGGCATAGACCGACTGTTCGCTAGGAAAGCTGCCTTGGCTCTCGCCATAGCCGCGATAGTCGATGAAAAAGGCCGCCCAGCCTAATTCATGAATCTGCGCTGCCAGTCGAGGCAGATCCCCCAAATTGCTGCCTGTGCCGTGGAAATATAGCACCGTCGGTGCGTCGTCCCGATTCGCGCCAATCCACCAGCCGCGCACCCGCCCCGTCCCTACGGGCAAATCGACGGTTTCGTAGCGCAATCCTACCGCATCCGGCGTAGTGCGAATGTCAGCATCGGGACGAAAAATCAGCCGCGTCTGCCCCGCCCACACCAGCCCACAGGCCGCTACGTACAGCGCCGCCATGCTGATCAACAATCGATAGAGCCTCTTAGTCTTCGTAAAACGCATCCGATGTAGGTTTCAGGAGTCAGGAGTCAGGGGTCAGGGGTTAGGAGTCAGGAGTCAGGGGCAGAACGACTTTCAAGTGTCCTAGCTCCCTCTCCGACCGCCGTAAGCACGGCCCGCCATCCCTAATGCTTATGCAGAACAGAGGTCGGAGGGGGTTTGGGGGACGCGCTTCGTCCCCCAAGCGGGGGTTTGGGGGAAAGCTTCCCCCAAGGCTTGCTGGCTCGGATACTGAAACAAGCTCTTTAAGCACTGCCGCGACCGCCAACCTTAGGAAAGCTTGCTACCTCAGGGAGCGCAGCCCTACTCACCGCGATCGCCAGCAATAAAACGGATTTAATATCATTCTGATCCCTAAAACCTGACCCCCTGATCCCGATCTCCTGCCAGACGTATTATCATCCATAGGTTTGCTGTGGGAAGTGGGGATTGTGGGGATTCGAGAATATCGGTTGGTGGCGCTGCCGGGGGAAGGGGTGGGCCCAGAGGTCGTAGAAGCGGCGCTGGCGGTGCTGGCGCATTTGGCGACACTGCATGGTTTTTCGGTGCGGGTGACGTATGGGCTGGTGGGAGAACCCGCCGTACAGCAGTTTGGCACAGGGTTTCCGGAGGCGACGGCGCGGCTCTGCGAGGGGGCAGACGGCATTTTATTCGGGGCGGTGTCAAAGGCGGGCTTGCTGGAGTTGCGGAAGCGGTTTGACCTGTTTGCCAATTTGCGCCCGGTGCGCCCGGTCAAAAGTCTGCGGCATCGCTCGTCGATCAAGCCGGAAAAGCTAGACGGCGTGGACATTTTATTCGTGCGGGAGTTGGTTAGCGGCATTTACTTTGGCCCGTCGGGGCGCGGGGTGGATGGGACGGCCCCCTACGGCTTTCACACGATGCAGTATGCCGATTCTGAAATTCGGCGGATTGCCCGCGTTGCGCTTCAGCAGGCCCAGCAGCGGCGCAGGGAACTGGCGATCGCCCACAAGGAAAATGCGCTGCCCTGCCTTCCCTGGACGCGGCTGGTGCAGGAAGAAGCGGCGGCGTTTCCCGATGTGGCGCTGGTGCCCATGCTGGTGGACAATCTGGCGATGCAGTTGGTGATGAATCCGCAGCAGTTTGACGTAATTTTGGCGGGCAACCTGTTTGGCGACATCCTCAGCGACATTGGCGGGGCGATCGCCGGGTCGATTGGGCTACTGGGGTCTGCCAGCCTAAACGCAGACGGCTTTGGCCTGTACGAGGCGATTCACGGCACTGCGCCAGATATTGCAGGCAAGGGCATTGCCAATCCGATGGGAACGCTGGCCAGCGTGGAGTTAATGTTGCGGCAGTGGGGCGAGGGGACCGCAGCGGCTCATCTGGCGATCGCCCAGGAGCATCTGCTGGAGGCAGGCTATCGCACAGCCGACCTAGTGGCCTCGGCAGAAGATCGGTTTGTGAATACGAAAGCCTTCACGGAGCAACTGATTCAACAGCTAACCAATTCAAAAGCCAACCAATTCAAAAGCTAAATCATTCAAAGCCCTATGAACGCGCCTGAGAATCATCCTGCGAATCAATCTGAGAAAGTTTTAAGCCTGGGCGATGATATCAATACGGATGACATTATTCCCGCAAAGCGAGGAACTAATCTCGATCCGGCGCATCTGAAGCGGTACGCACTGGAACACATCATCGGCATTGATCAGCTCATGAATTATGACGTGATCGAAGCAGGCGCAAACTTTGGCTGTGGCTCTAGTCGAGAAATCGCGGCGATCGCCCTAAAAGCGGCGGGTATCCGCGAGGTGCGGGCGCGGTCCTTTGCCGATATTTTTTACCGCAACAGCATCAATATCGGTTTGCCCTTAAAGCACTTAGGCGAAGCAGAATCTCACCCGATTGTGGCAGCGATTACGCAGGCAGGCGGGCTGTTTGCCTTTAACCAGCAGCGATTGCGCGGAGACATGGCCCTGCCGCCCAGCGACACGCCGCACCGCCCCATGACGATGGCAGAAAAGCTGCTGGCGCGGGCATCGGGCAATGCGTTTGTACAGCCCGGTGAGGTGGTGTTTGCCAGGGTGGATTTGGCGATGTCCCACGATGCGATCGCCGCTGGGGTAGCACAGCTTTTCTACCAGCATTTCGGTGAGTCAGCAAGGATTTGGGAGCGCGATCGCCTGGTGCTGGTGGCAGATCATTTTATTCAAATCAACGACATTCGGGTTGACCCCAAAGCTGACCTGCTTTATCAGCAAATGGTCCAGTTTGCGGAGGAGCAAGGCTGCCACCTGCTGGATGTGGTGTCGCCCGGAGAGGCGGCGGGCATTTGCCATGTGCTGCTGCCAGAGCGGGGGTTTGTGCGGCCGGGCATGGTGATCGCAGGGACGGATTCCCATAGCTGCACCTATGGCGCGTTTGGCTGCTTTTCCACGGGCATCGGCACGACGGACATGGCAAATTTGCTGGCGACGGGCGACCTGTGGCTCCGCGTGCCGCCGACGCTGCGAATCTGCCTGGAGGGAACGCCTGCACCAGAGATCAGCGCCAAAGATATCATGCTGTTTTTGCTGGGGCAGTTGGGCTGCGACGGGGCGATCGGGCGGGTGCTGGAGTTTTGCGGCGGGGCGATCGCCCGAATGCCGATGGACGAGCGGATGACGCTGGCGAATATGGCGGTGGAATGTGGGGCGCTGTGCGGACTGATCGCGCCTGATGCGGTGACGTGGAAGTATCTGGCAGAACGCCAGAGGGAACGCACTAGCGAATCTTTGGAAGAACGACTGGAGGATGAGGCGATGGCAGAACTGGGGAGGGCGATCGCCAGTGATGCGGATGCAGAATACGAACGCACCTACACGTTTGACCTGACCCATCTAGAACCCCAAGTCGCCTGTCCGCCCAAGCCCGATCAGGTCGTGGGCATTAGCCAGTTGGGGCGGGTTCCCATCACCAAGGCGTTTATCGGCTCCTGCACGGGCGGCAAATTGCATGACCTGGCCGAAGCGGCAGCAGTGCTAAACGGGAACCGAGTTGCGCCCCAGGTCAGCCTGTTTGTCGTCCCTGCGTCGCAAGCAGTGCTGCAACAAGCCGAGGTCTTGGGCTATGTGCAGATCCTGGAGGCGGCGGGTGCAACAATTCTCAAGTCGGGCTGCGGAGCCTGCATCAACGCGGGCAGGGGCGTTTTGGAGGCGGGCGAGAACGGCATCTACGCCACCAATCGCAACTTCAAGGGGCGCAGCGGCGATCCCACAGGGAATAACTATCTAGCCTCGCCGCGAGTGGTGGCTGTTTCTGCAATTCGGGGATACATCAGCAGTGAGTTGGGCTAAGGGGGTTAGAGGATGTTTGAAAAGTGTAAGTTGTGTCATAAATTGTGTCCCGAACTGCCCTCACCCTAGCCCTCTTCCTGAGGAGAGGGAACCGGAACCTGGCTCCCCTTTTCCCTTTGGAGAAGAAGGGGTTGAGAGAGGAGGGTGCATGATTTTCGACTTTTCAAACACTCTCTGGGAGATGCCTAGATCTTGAACATGGCGAATCTGGTAGCAGCACAGGTTAAAGCTTTGTATGTTGACTGCAAAAGCAGCAGAAACATGATCGCCGAGTGACACAGGCTGAATCCGCCAGTATGAATGTGGTGACGATGCTTTTGTGAATGGTGCGAGGTACACAGAGCCATCGGAGGCAATCGCCATCTCCACCTGCTCTAGCCCGCTCAATCCTAGACCAATTGCCTTCACGTAGGCTTCTTTGCACGTCCAGAGTTGCAGAAATTGAGTCAGTTGCTCAGCGGGGGGCAGAGGGTTTAGCACAGCGCGTTCTGATTCAGAGAAGACAGATTGCGCCAGAGCAAGCACATCCAGCGGTCGATGCTGCTCCAGATCAACCCCAATCGGATGCTCCTGCGTGAATCCGTACAGCACCAGCCCGCCAGAATGCGACAGGTTGAATTGCAGTGGCGGCGTGGCGTTGGATAGGGACTTCAAGGCGGGCTTGCCGTAGGAATTGTAGGAAAAGCAAATGGCAGACGGCGCAAGCCCGGTGTAGCAACTGAGCAGGTGTCGCAAAATGCCCCGACCGATGATGAATCGAGCGCGATCGCCCTCTTGCCGAAACTTTGCGGCTCTGGCCTGTTCATCAGGTGAAAGGATTTGCTCAAACAATAACAGATTTTCTGCACAGCTTTCGACATTCATGAGCCACAGATGAACGTCTTCGGAAGAGAGGATTGTTGACTCTGAAGATGATAGCCAAGTGGGGGCGATTGCCGCAATTTTGGGAACAGTAAAAGACATAATTTACGGATTCAATCAGGATGCAAAATACTGTCACAAATGTACGGACTCAAGAAGACATAACGGTACTCAAAATATCCCCCGTTTGACTGGTATCGTAACCGCCTAGCGTTTGCAACTGCGACAGAACCCGACGATGACCCAGCGTATTCAAAAGCTGCTGCACGGGCGCTTCTTCGAGATAGGGTTGGAGCGTTACCAGATCATAGCGAGAGCGGTGCAGCGGGATGAACTCTAGCCCAAACGCTGCGGCAACCGATGCAGTGCTAACGCCTGCGCTTGCCTGCCCAGTGGCGATCGCCCTGGCCACCTCCAGATGCCCCGCTGCCAGGGTGTCGAATCCCCGAACCGCTTGCGGCGGAATGCCTGCTGCCTGGAGCGATCGCTCTAACACCTGCCGACTGCCCGCCCCCGCTTCCCGATTCACAATATTTACGTCCGGTCGAGTCAGATCTTCAATCGTTTTGAGATGCAGCGGGTTTCCAGGCTGAATGAGCAACCCCTCTTCCCAACTGCCCAAATTAATCACCACAGCAGAGACATTTTGCAGGGCAGCTTGCGTTTGCAGGGCAGTTTTCACAAACGGAACGTTGTGATCTCGCGTGGCCGCATCGTAGAGATGCATTCCCGCAAGATGCACCTCTCCGCAACAGAGCCGATCCAGGGCGCACATGCTGTTATCCAGCGTCCAATGTACGCGCAGGTCGGGATGCCAGCGCTCGGCCGCCCGCGCCCACAGCGACAGGGCTGGCGTGCAGCCCGCGATGACAACTGTGCGGTGCAGCTTTTCCAGATCGTCGAGCAGGTGGACGCGCAGCATTTGGGTGGTCGAATCGTAGCGGCCTTCCCCGTCCGCAGGCACCATTTCTGTCCGAAAGGCGGCGTTCCCCTTTAGCGGGTGTGCAATCCACTGACCACCCACTCGGGCCAGGCTGAGTCGGGTTGCCTGATCCGTCGGAAAGTTTTGGGTCGGGAGCGCATCCAACTCCACCGCATCTTGCTCCAGCCAGAACAGGTCTTCGACCTGGCAGCCCAGCGCCCTAGACAACCGCAGTGCGACGGTTGTGGATGGTGCGTATTGTCCCGCCTCTACGCCGCCGATGGTTTGGCGCGACACTCCGGCGATCGCCGCTAGGTCTTGCTGGCTCATGCCCAGCCGCAGCCGGACTTGCTTCAGATTATTGCAAAGGTCGTGTTCGGGTTTCACAGGACGGAGGGAACGCGGTTAATGGCTATCGGCATTTTGGCATGGAAGATGCAGGTGGGACAGGCCGAGTTTTGGCAACTTATTCCAGCAGCAAAAGCCGGAGCGGATCTAGCGTGAGATGCCACGGTTGGGGACGATCTTTCAGCCGTTCCCATTCCTCTTTGAAGACCTCTGCCTGGAGGTGATAGTCTTCGGCATAGCGGGGTGCGTTGCCCAGCTTGAGGAATAGCGTCATACGATGAGGCGTTTCGCTGATCCAGGCTAGCCAAGCGGGAAAGGTATTGGGCGGGTGGGGCGGATGGGAAAAGCGGATATGGTGCGCCCGAATGCCAATGTGCGTGTGTTTTGAAGAGACGGGTTCATCCGTGTGAAGGGTGCAGTTCCAATCCGGAGCGCGTACCGTTTGCTGATTGATGGGCTGGATTCGGGTGTAATTTTTGCATCCGGTCAGTTGGGCAACGGGCATTGTTTTCGGATGATTAAACACGTCCTGTTTGTATCCATTGGCAATCACGGTTCCCGAAGAAAGCACAAGCAGTCGCTGACACACGCGATAGGCCTCTTCCAGATTGTGGCTCACAAACAGAGTGATGCCGTTGTAATCTGCCAGGGTTTTGATGAGCTGCTTTTCTAGCTCGTTGCGGAGGTGAGTATCGAGGGCAGAAAAAGGTTCGTCGAGCAGAAGGATATCGGGATTGGGGGCCAGCGCTCTAGCAAGGGCAACTCGCTGCTGTTGTCCGCCGGAAAGCTGATGAGGATAGCGGTTGCCAAATCCGGCAAGTCGAACGCGCCCAAGCTGCGCTTCGACGGTTTGGACGAGTTCTCGCTTTTCTTGTTTTGACCCTTGGCGCTTATTCAGTCCGTAAGCGATGTTTTGGGCGACCGTGAGATGCGGAAACAACGCATAGTTTTGAAACAGAAACCCCACGCGGCGATCGCGGCTGGGGAGGTTAATGCCTTTGCGCGAGTCGTAGAGAATGCGATTGTTCAGCACGATGGTGCCGCTGGTGGGGGTTTCAATGCCCGCAATGCAGCGGAGGGTCATGCTTTTGCCCGATCCTGACCCGCCCAAAATGCCGAGTGGCTCTCGTTCAGCGCTGAAGGCCACGTTCAGGGTGTAGCTGGGGAGCCGCTTCTGAATATCCACCAATAGGCTCATCTGGGTTGACCTCTGAGTTGATCCCTGGGCGAAACGCAATTGGCGACTGCGACGGAGACTGTTTGGACTCCAAATGCCGCACCCACCACAACAGAGCAAAGGCGATCGCCGTCATTATCAGCACCATCGTATTTGCCAGTCCATAGCGCTGCATTTGCACGGCATCGTAAATTGCCAGGGGGAGGGTCTGGGTGCGGCCGGGGATACTGCCTGCCACCATCAGCGTTGCGCCAAATTCTCCCAATCCCCGCGCCACGCTCAGCCCAAAGCCTGCCAAAATGCCGCGATGGGCAAGCGGCAGGGTAATCCGCCACAGCACTTCTGGCTCCGTTGAACCCAGCGTGCGGGCGGCGGCCTCTAGCTCTGGGCTGACGTTGGCGATCGCCGCACGGGTCGATTCCACCATCAGCGGCAGCGCCACCACGGCCGAGGCGATCGCCCCCGCCTGCCAAGTAAAGAGCAAATTAATCTTCAGCCATTCCCTAATCGGACTGCCGCGTCCCAGGGCCAGCAGCAAAAAATAGCCCACGACGCTGGGTGGCAGCACCAGCGGCAAATTCAGCAACGTAGACACAAAAATCTGTCCCCGAAACCGCACCCGCGCCAAAAAAATTCCCAGCCCCAGCCCAAACACCAGAATCAAAGCGCTGGCGACCAAGGTGACTTGGAGAGAGAGGATCGACGGCTGCCAAATCATAGGGCTAGCTCCTCTCCCGGCAAAACGAAACCGTATTTTCTCATCAGGGGCCGACCCTTCTCCCCATTGATAAATGTGGCAAACTGCTGAGCCAGTTCAGGATGCGGCGCGGTCTTGGGCACGGCCAGCATTTGCTCCAGCGGCTGGTGCAATTCAGCCGGAATCAGCGTCCATTTTCCGGGTTTGCCGACGCTAATCGACAGAGCGGCGATCGCCACTTCCACATTCCCCATTTCGGCATGTTGCTGGGTTTGCTTAATGTTTTCCCCAAAAACCAGCTTGGGCTGAATCGCATCCCAAACCCCGGCAGACTGCATCGCTTCGCGGGCGGCGACCCCGTAGGGTGCGTGGTCTGGATTGGCGATCGCAACCCGTGTCACCTCCGGCTTCGTCAAGTCTTGCAGGGTTTTCAGTTCTAGAGGGCTGTCTGCTCTCTGCCACAGCACAATTCGCCCCACGCCATACAGCGCCTTCGTTTCGGAGCGAATCAGCCCTTTCTCATCCAAATCTTCGATAAATTTCCGGTTGGCTGCGGCAAATAAATCCACGGGTGCGCCCCGCTCAATTTGCTGGGCCAATTGTCCGGTCGAACCCAGGTTAAACGTAACCCGATGTCCGGTTTCCGCCTCCCACTGCTTGCCAATTTCGGGAAACACGTAGCTTAGGTCGGCCGCTGCTGAAACCGTCAGCGTGACTGGCTCCTGTGCGATGGGTGGCGCTGACTCAGGAGCCACATTGGAAGCCACATTGCAAGATCCCAACAATCCCACCAGTAGCCCGACCCACGCCCACCCCCAAAACCAATTCTGTCGTCTGACTCTTTTTCTGACCATTGGCTGACCCCTCTGCTAGTCGCAGCGATGCAAGCAAACTTGACGATATGCCAATATACTTGCTCGGCGGTCAGATCAGATTCTGTCGTCAAAACAGCAGATTTAGAAAAAATTCCATTTTGGCGGCTTCAGGGCGAGGTCAGAGCATCCACTCTGACGCAGTAGCCCCGGATGATTGGGCTAAAGCGGTAGCCGCGTCATTGGCACGAAGCTGGCAGCGGTCAGCCTGTTCGCCTGCACGCCCGACAGTTCCGCAATCACCTCATCCGAACCATTTAGCAAGATGCGGGCCCCCCGGCTCGACTGCTGAATCCGCAGTTCGCTGAAGGTCAACCCCTTCGCCAGCCCGATGACATCCGTGCCCACTTTGAAATCTCGGATGACATCAAGGCCGCCATGCTTGGCGAGGACAAATGTATCGCGGCCCGCGCCTCCAATCATCAGATCACTGCGTCCACCGCCCACCAGCAGGTCGTTGCCCTTTCCGCCCTTCAGGACATTCGTGGCGATCGCCCCCCAAGTTTCCGTCGCTTCCTGGAATCCGCGCAGAAAATCAGTTGTTTCGCCCGCAATCAGCACATCGTTGCCCGCGCCCCCAATTAGCACGTCCGCCCCGCGCCCGCCGACCAGCGTGTCATTTCCGCCGCTGCCCACAAGCCGGTCGATGCCAGCGCCACCCAGGATATAGTCATCGCCCCCCAGACCCTCGATCACGTCGTTGCCGTCCAACCCCTCGATGCGATCGCCCCGTCGTGTTCCACGAATTCGATCCGGCCGGGGCGACCCCTTCATCCGATTCAGTTTCTTCGGGCCCTGCGGCGGCGAA
>NZ_DVEA01000087.1:0-10038 GCF_015295965.1 Thermoleptolyngbya sp. M55_K2018_002 | reverse complement strand
TGGAAGTCCCTCTCCCGCTTTGGGAGAGGGATTTAGGGTGAGGGTTACAAAATTTGGGATACACCCTGCGATCGCGCTCAATCATTAGGCTAGATCAGCGGCTAGATTAGCCGTTTGCCAGATGAACCGTAAACGCTGCGAAATGCGGGGGGAATGCCCAGCATCGTCGCACAGACGAACCAAAATTTAGATAAATAGATTCTGAAGGTCGGATTTTGACGGTTCAAACTTGGAGCCAGTTGCCGTCTCTATCCAGCACCTACCTGGAACCCAGTCCGCTGGACGGGCGAAACAGCGCGACCGATCCGACGAGAGAATGTATCGAGATAAACAAAAGTTGACTTTAATATTTCAGCTAGCTTAACAAAACCTGGGACAAAATTGCAGACCCTAATTCGCTTTTCGCAATGATCTGGCGATCGCGCCCAAACAGGATTGACCCCACCCGCACCGGGCGATCGCAGTGGGTGCGAATATACACCGATGAGCGCTGGTCGATGGTTTGGGCGATCGCCCCATACACACGCCCCACCCAGTCGCTTCCGGTGTCCGCATCGAGGGTTTGCAAATACTTCAGCGCGGCCTCCGCCGTTTCGCAGGCAAAGATCTGCTGCACGTCTGCCGTGGGCAGGCCGGCGATCGCACAATGCGCCGCAAAAATTTCCTGCCGCCCGTCGGCAACGTGGTGGTGCGTGTGGAAAATGCCGCCTGCCAGCTTCATCAGCTTGCCATGATAGCCAAACAGCAGGATGGATTCTACCCCCTGCATTCCCGCCTCCACCAGCAGCGGCCCCAGCCAGTTTGCTGTTTTCACCACGCAGCCGGGATCGATCCCCAGCTTGCTTGCTAGATCCAGCCCGTTTTCCCCCAAGCAGAACACCAGCGCCGAATGGGTCACCGATTTTTGCCGCAGCGCCGCTCGAAAGTCTTCCAGTTGCCCCGGTGCGCTGAGGGGCTGGGAAATGCCCGATGTGCCCAGCAGCGATAGCCCCTCGACGACCCCAAAGGCAGCATTGGAGGTGCGCGTGGCGAGCGATCGCCCCTCCGGCAGCACAATCGTCACGCCGATGACCTCCCCTGGCCGCAGCAGCGGCTCCAGATTGCCCAGCAGCAGGGTGCGGGCGTAGGCATAGATGGCGGGTTGATTCTCGGCGTTGACTTGGCGGCCGAGTCCTTCGCCGCCCTCTAGGGTGATGGCGGGGAGGGGAGAATCTTGCTTGCCGACTCCTGATCCCCGCTGCTGGATCTCAACGATGCTCCAGATCGGCGTGTTGCGGGTTAGGTCGAGATTGTCGCCGGGGTCGCTGCGGGTGATGGCTAGGGCGGCGGTGGGGCCCAGGCGGGCGACTTGCTCAATGGGAATTTCGGCGGTCTGGGCGGGGCTGATCAGGTCGAGGGAGACGCTCTGGGGCGAGGGCGGGTCGTCGTGCAGGTGGCGCAGCGCGGCGATCGCCCCCGCACAGGCAAACACGGGCAGAGTATAGCCTGCCCGCGAAGAAGGGGGCTTAGGAAACGGCGCGGTCATGCGCCAATGCTAACGCTTCCAGCGCTGGACGGCTTCGGCGATGCGGCGGCCGTAGCGCTCGGACGTGAGGCGATCGCCCTCATCGAGGGTCGCTGGGGTCTGCCCCGAAAAGTCGGGCACTGTAAAGCCCATCACGCCCAGGAACGACCCCAGCCGATTCACGCCCTCGTTGTTGTAGCCCATTTCCGAATTGCCAACCCAGACCATGCTGTGTTGGGAAGCGTTGATGGCGAGGTAGAGCAGCGTGCCCTGCTTGTCGCCGCTGGGAGAGCCAGAGTGGGTAAAGCCGCCCGCGATTTTGTCCTTCCAGCCCTGCTGGGCCCACACGGTGCTGGCCGCATCCACGAATGCCTTGAACTGAGCCGCCACGCCGCCCATGTAGGTCGGCGACCCAAAGATGATGCCGTCGGCGCGATTCAGTTCTTCCAAAATGCCCGGATCTTGCCAGCGGCCGTTGACAATTTGCTCACCCGTAATTTGCAGCAGCTTGACCTCGGTGCCAGGAACTTGGCTTGCCCCTGCCGCCACTGCTTCTGCCATGAGCTTCGTATGGCCCGTACCCGAAAAATAGACAACTGCAACTGTCGGCATAACTGCGTCCTTTGAAATGTCTGTTCAGTGGTTGTGAGATCAGTGGTTTTGAGATTCAGTAGTTTTGAGAAATGGCGTATGAATCGGGTTGGTGAATCAGCTTGGATAAATCAGGTTGGATGGATCAGGTGGAATGAGACAAACTGCCAACCAAATGCCAACCAGAGGCCAACCAAATGCCAACCAGATTCAATTACCAGACGATACTTAGTCTCATTTCGTAACCAAGTTCAGTTTTAGCGTATAACAGATATACCGACTGAAACAAGACAGCACTTTGAGGTAAGTCAGTATGCTGCGGGTAACTGCGACCACGCCCCAGGAAGCAGAATCTTGCCCCGTGCGCGATGTGCTGGATCGCATTGGCGACAAGTGGAGTTTGCTGATCCTGTGTGCGCTGGCGGATGGCAAGCTGCGGTTTATGGACATCAAGCGGGCGATCGGCGATGTGTCGCAGCGGATGCTGACCCAAACCCTGCGACATTTGGAGCGCGACGGCTACATTACGCGCCGGGTATATCCCTCGGTGCCGCCGCGTGTGGAATATGAACTGAGCGAATTGGGGCGATCGCTCTTAGTCCCCGTGCAGCAGCTCATCGCCTGGGCCGAAACGCATCACCCCGAAATCGCCGCCGCCCGCGATCGCTACGATGCCCGCCCGGAGAACGTGCCCCAGGCGGACTGAGCCATGCTATTGCTGGAAATGCCTACGCGATCGCAGGTCTATCGCAGTTCCAAAGTGGCGATCGCCCGCTGAAACACCGGATCATCCTGTGGTCCGCTGATCGTGACAATGCGCCGCCGATCGGGAGTGAAAAAGGCAATGTTGGCGACTTCAATTTCGTCATGCTGATCGGTGTAGATGTAGACTGCCAATTCCTTGCCGCCCTGATTCACCAAACGAATCTGCGAGTCTAGCCAGGTGTGATTTGCTCGAATGGCTTGCTCTAGCCCCCGGCTGCCCGTGGGAACACCATCCACATTCAGTTCCACACTCGCAAACCAACCGCCTTCTCCATAGCCTGATCGCGTAATGCACTGGATGTAGTCGTAGTTTGTGGGGTTCATAATGCTGGCCTGACCGCCCTGCCGTCCCATCGCGCGATAGTTGGCAGGAATCTGAAATGCCACCCCAAGCTGAGAGTTTTCGTAGCGCCGGGTTTCTCTAGAGGGTTCCACCCAGTTGCCATACTCACAGGCGATCGCCGGACGTACCCCGACCGTTGCGCCGACTGACCCAAGCACACCAATAGCCGCAGCTAGGGCGATCGCCCTGATTCGTGAAGCTGGTGTCATTCTCTGAGGCCGAGTCGGATGAACCTGCTGAGGAGGAATCGTCATGATAGGTTTAGTAAGGTTGGAGAAGGTGAATATTGAACCTCATTCAGGCAAAAGACACCCAGCAATGCTGCCTCATTACCTGAGTTTTGTGGGTTCGATGCCTGAGCTTGGCTTCATTTTCTAGATTGCCCCTGTAATGAGCAGCGTGATACCGAGATAAAATAAAGGTTTCTGAAATTTTTCTAAATTTTTCCCGGCTTAACGAAAACGAATGGTCATTGCAATGCTGATAGCAGGCCTCGTCCTGCTGGTGGTTGGGGCGGAGATACTGGTTCGCGGCGCATCCAAGCTGGCGGCGATCGCCGGAATTTCGCCACTTGTTATTGGGCTAACCATTGTTGCCTACGGGACTAGCTCCCCAGAGATGGCGGTCAGTATCCTATCGAGCTATGCAGGACAGGCTGATATTGCAGTGGGCAACGTGGTCGGCAGCAATATTTTCAACGTGCTGCTGATCTTGGGCGTGTCGGCGCTGGTGGCTCCGCTGGTGGTCGCTCAGCAGTTGATTCGGCTGGACGTGCCGATCATGATTGGCGTATCGTTTCTGATGCTGCTGTTTGGGCTGGATGGGCGAATTGGGCGCTCGGATGGCGTGGTGCTGTTTGCTGGGGCGATCGCCTACACGATCTTTCTGATTTATCAGAGCCGCAAGGAGCAAAACCTGGATGTGCAGCAGGAATACGAGCAGTATGGCGCTGGAGAGCGGGGCGATCGCCCAGCCGCCCTAGTCTGGCTGATTAACCTGGCTTACATTGTGGGTGGGCTGGTGCTGCTGGTCTTGGGTTCCCGCTGGCTGGTGGATAGCTCCATCACCATTGCTCGCTCCATTGGTGTCAGCGAGTTGGTCATTGGCCTGACGATTGTGGCTGCGGGAACGTCTCTGCCCGAATTGGCCACCTCCGTCGTCGCCAGCTTCAAGGGCGAACGCGACATTGCCGTGGGCAACGTGGTCGGCAGCAATATTTTCAATATTCTTGCCGTGCTGGGCCTTTCGGCCGCCGTTTCCCCAGCGGGTTTGGCCGTGTCTGATGCGGTGCTGCGCTTCGATGGGCTGGTGATGCTGGCTGTGGCGATCGCCTGTCTACCCATCTTTTTCACAGGCAATCTGATTACCCGCTGGGAAGGCGCAGTTTTTATCGGATACTACGCCGCCTACACGCTGTATCTCATTCTCCGCTCCACCCAGCACGACATCCTGCCGCTCTTTAGCCAGGCCATGTTCTGGTTTGTGCTGCCAATCACGGTTTTGACGATTGCCGTCGTAACCCTGCGCGAACTCCGCTGCTCTCGCCACCGCAAGCAGCAGATCTCCTCCGCCGAAGATCCGCCGACCCGATAGTTAATCGGTTCGTTCCACCTTGCTCAGCCCTCCAGCAAAACGTGCAGCGCTTCTGGGGTCTCCCTTCCCCGCCTGTGAGAGAATGGAGAATACTGCTGTTAATACCCGTTAGGGGGTTCCGTGAGTTTTTCTGAAATGACTTCTGCAACACAAGCCATGCCCCAACGGGCAGTGTTTCCCTTCACGGCGATCGTGGGGCAAGAAGAAATGAAGCTAGCCCTGCTGCTGAACGTGATCGACCCCAAAATTGGCGGGGTGATGATTATGGGCGATCGCGGCACGGGCAAAACCACTACCATTCGTGCCCTGGCCGACTTGCTGCCCGAAATTGAGGTCGTTGCCGATGACCCCTTCGGCAGTTCCCCCACCGACCCCGACCTGATGAGCGACGACGTGCGGCGGCGGCTCAGCGCGGGTGAAACCTTGCCCGTGTCCCATCGCAAAGTGATTATGGTCGATTTGCCACTGGGGGCGACGGAGGATCGCGTTTGCGGCACTATCGACATCGAAAAGGCGCTGTCAGAAGGCGTGAAAGCCTTCGAGCCGGGGCTTTTGGCTAAGGCGAATCGCGGCATTTTATACGTAGACGAGGTGAACCTGCTGGACGACCACCTAGTGGACGTGCTGCTGGACTCAGCGGCTTCCGGCTGGAACACCGTAGAGCGCGAGGGTATTTCGGTTCGCCACCCAGCCCGGTTTGTGCTAGTGGGGTCGGGGAACCCAGAAGAGGGCGAGTTGCGGCCCCAACTGCTCGACCGCTTTGGAATGCACGCAGAAATCCGCACGGTCAAAGATCCCTCGCTGCGGGTGGATATCGTGGAGCAGCGCTCCGAGTTTGACCAAAATCCGAAGGCGTTTTTGGCAAAGCATCAAGCCCGGCAAGACGCGCTGCAAAAGCAAATCGTCGATGCCCAGGCGCGGCTGTCGTCGGTGACCATTAACCGAGAGCTAAAGGTAAAAATCTCTCAAGTCTGTGCTGAGCTAGATGTGGATGGACTGCGGGGCGACATCGTGACCAACCGCGCCTCGAAGGCGATCGCCGCTTTTGAAGGTCGCACCGAGGTCACCGAACAGGACATTCGCCGCGTCATCGGCCTCTGTCTGCGCCACCGCCTGCGAAAAGACCCGCTGGAGTCGATTGATTCGGGCTACAAGGTCGATAAGGTCTTTGGGCAGGTCTTTGGGCTATCGGAAGAAGCCATCCAAAACGGCGCGGCCGTTGCCCGCTAGCGCAACTTCCCGCTAGCGAAACCTATGGAGAACCTGTAGAGAACTTGTAGAGAACCTTGGACTAACAATCCGACCAACGATCCAAAATCGCAAATCTAAAATCCAAAATCGACACGTCCCCTATCCCCCGCATGACCCACATCCTTGGGCTAGACCCCGGCCTGGCGACTCTCGGCTTTGGGGCGCTGCGCTGCGAGTCGGGTTTCGGCCTCCGGTCTGCCGATCAAGTGGAGGTGCTGGATTTTGGCGTGATTCGCACCCCAGCGGGAACCGACATGGGCGATCGCCTTTGCACCATCTTCGACGACCTGCACGACCTGCTGAATACGGTCAAACCCGACCTGATTGCCCTGGAAAAGCTGTTTTTCTATCGCATGGGTAATACGATTGCGGTTGCCCAAGCGCGGGGCGTAATTGCACTGGTGTTGGCACAGCACAAGCTACCTGTAGTAGAATTCACGCCCGCCCAAGTCAAACAAGCGCTCACGGGCTATGGCAACGCTGACAAACTCGCGGTGCAGGAAGCGGTGGCCCGTGAGCTATCGCTGGCGACCATCCCCAAGCCAGACGACGCAGCCGATGCGCTGGCGATCGCCCTTGCTGCCTGGTTCCAGCGGTGAGTTCAGCCTCGAAGCGATCGCTCTAAACCTAAGCAGGCACTACGCTTCATCCGACATATTCGGATCTTCATCCTGAAGATGGTTCAAATCCTCTGGCTTAATCCCCCAGACCTCCAGCAGGTCGCCCGTGCTATCTAGCCTGCTGACCCCATGCTCAGTAATCAGGTAGGTAGAACTTTCGTCCTGCACCTGGATCAGGATTTCCCCTTCACTGTCGTCATCTACAATTTCAATGTCGGCTTCGTCGGAACGCTGGAGAGCGGCGATCGCATCCGGATCACCCTTTGCCGCCAAAACCTTCAATAGATTCAGCGTGGTGTAATGTACGGAGCGGGGAATACGTTCTGTCATAGCTATCCTGAAATCAGCTTGAGCTAAACAACTTGAGCTAAACAGCTTGAGCTAAACAGCTTGCGCTAAAAAAACGTCAGCAAGACTCAAAAACACTCAAAATTCGGTTCAAAACTTTGCTCTCAAGATTCATGCTTCAAAATACCCTACAGCATCCCTGAAAATTTGGATATAGCACCTTAATACAGCCAACTCCCTGTATAACTCCCGATGCAACTTTCCGGCTTTCACCACATCGCCCTGATCTGCTCCGATTACGAGCGCTCGAAACACTTCTACACCGAGATTCTGGGCTTCCAGGTTTTGCAAGAAACCTACCGTGCGGCAAGGCAGTCCTACAAGCTGGATTTGGCGCTTCCCGACGAGTCTGGAATTTCTGCCTATCGCATTGAGCTATTTTCCTTTCCTGCACCGCCGCCTCGCCCCTCGCGCCCGGAGGCCTGCGGGCTGCGCCATCTAGCCTTTGCGACCCCTGATCTCGACCGTTCCGTTGTCTACCTGGAGTCTCAAGGAATTTCCGTCGAACCGATCCGAGTGGATGAGCTAACCCAAAAGCGGTTCACCTTCTTTCAAGACCCAGACGGACTGCCGCTAGAGCTATACGAAGCATAGACCGCTGTGCATAGACCACTGTGCATAGACCCCCGTGGGCAATCCCCATACGCCCAGCGTGAACAAAAAGCGCAAATACAAAAAAACGGGCTAACCCGTTCCAGGTTAACCCGTCAATTGGGAACGCTCGAAGAAACTACTTTTGCACCACCAGCTTCACGTTGGCGTTTTGCAGACCGGGGCGCTTCACTTCTGCCAGCGTCTTGTTGACGGCATACTTCTGGTTGATGGAGTTGATCAGCTCGGTCTGGTTGTGCTTCTTGGCAACGCCCCAGAGGTCGGCGATCAGGTCGAAGGAACCATCGGCATTGCGAGACCAGCCCAGATCATACTCGCCTTCCAGAACGGCAACGATGTCAGAGCGGACGCGCTGACCGTTGTAGCCGCGCACATCAGCTTCGGTCTTGACCGTGATGCCCAGATCCCGCAGAGAAGCCTTCAGGATTTCGGCATCGGTGATTTTGGTACGCAGAGTGCTAAAGTGAGACATTTCGGATTTCCTCCTGTAGGGAAAACTGAGAGAGACAACGTTTTTTGGTAGGTAGGTACCGCCCGGCTCAGCCTTTGGAGGGCAAACAGAAGCGGCTATAGCGATTAGACTGCTAGCGATGTGCTAGCCTTTCCTCCTGTTGGGAGCAGGAGAGAAAGCCCGTTTAGCTCCACTCCAGCCGCTTATACTCCTCTTCGCGGCTTCGCTCTTCAGCGATGGAAGTGGCGGCAGGTCGCGCGCGCTGCCTCGCCCATTCCCGTAGGGCGACTACCTGCTCAGCCATCGTCTTCGACAGCGGAAGCGTCGATTTGACGGCAGCAATGATATCCAGTTGAGTGAACTCTCGATCTTGAGCAAAGGCTTCGTACATCGCAGCCACGACCGCCTGCTCAATCTCTGCACCAGAGAACCCACACACAACATTGACCGAACGGCTCGCGCCCGTGTTGGGGTCGGTAATCGAGACGCTTGCTTCGGTTTCAGAAATCTTGGCCAACTGCTCCAAGTCAAACCGGGAGATGTCGTTTCGCCGCTTGGAGAGGTGGATGCGGAAGATATCCTTACGTTCCTCAGCCGTGGGCAAATCGACGAAAAAGATTTCGTCAAAGCGACCCTTGCGAAGGAACTCACCCGGTAGCCGATCGACTCGGTTGGCCGTTGCCATCACGAACACAGGCGAAGTCTTCTCCTGCATCCAGGTCAAGAAGGTTCCAAAAATACGGCTGGAGGTGCCGCCGTCAGAGTCGGCAGACCCTGCGCTCCCCGCAAAGGACTTATCTAGCTCGTCGATGAATAGAATGGCGGGAGAGATAGACTCGGCGGTTTTTAGGGCACTCCGCAGGTTGGCTTCCGATCGCCCCACCATAGACCCGTCATAAACGCGACCCATGTCCAGACGCAGCAGCGGCAGTCCCCACAGGCGAGAAGTGGTCTTGGCAATCAGCGACTTACCGCAACCGGGTACGCCCAAAATCAGCATCCCCTTAGGCTGAGGCAGTCCATACTCCCGCGCCCGCTCTGTAAAGGCGTTGGAGCGCTGGCGCAACCAGGACTTGAGTTCTTCCAGACCGCCCACCGAGTCGATGGTGCTGTCTTCTTCGAGATATTCCAGAATGCCGTTGCGACGGATGAGCTGCTTCTTCTCTGAGAGGACGACTTCTACCTCAGATTCGGTCAGCTTGCCAGCGGCGACTTGGGCCTTGCGATAGACCTTCTCCGCTTCATCGCGTGTGAGTCCTAGAGCAGCCTTCAGCAGCTTCTCGCGGGTTTCAGTGGAGATGCGCCGAGCAGGGCGAGACTGATCCAACTGATGCGTCAAGACTTGGTTTAGCTCTGCCATGTCGGGGAGCGGGAAGTCTAAAACAGCGACCTCTTTCTCCAGTTCGATCGGAATGTTTTGAACAGGGGACATCAGCAGGATGGTTTTCTGAGTGTCCTTAAAGCTGGCGATCGCATCTCTCAGCCACCGGGTCACCGCAGGCGAGTCGATGAAGGGGTGCAGATCCTTGAAAACAAAGATCCCTGGCTCTCGCTGACGAATGACCCACTCGATTGCGGCTTCGGGGGAAACGGTATTGTGCTGGGTGATATTGCGCGGCTGGCCAAACTCCACAATGCCGTGGGTAACGGTCCAGATAAAGACTCGTCGCAGGGGCTTCATCTGGGCGATCGCCGCGATGGTCTGCTCTGCCCGCTCTTCCTCAGAGGTCACGAGATAGATTAGAGGATACTGTGCTTGAACTAAAACGTTTAGCTCTTCTCTCATGTCGTCAACCTGCTATGGACAGTGGAGGACACCCGCAAACTGATTATGATGCGATCGCCGAACCGCAGTTCAGCAGCCCTTACGTAACCCGATAACCTGATAGATGCCCGACCCCAGTGGATGCGAACCCGTAAGCTTCCAGAAACTGCTCTCGAAGCCCATTTTCAACTGACT
>NZ_DVEA01000108.1:0-10046 GCF_015295965.1 Thermoleptolyngbya sp. M55_K2018_002 | reverse complement strand
GAGACGTATCAGCTTGTGGCTGAAGAGGCGCAGCGCCCCGCCGGAGAAGCGCTAGACGCGATTCTGCTGCGAGCGATGGGGCAGGAACCCAGTTCGCCCGTCCCCAATCGGGGGGTGTTTGCGGAGTTGCAGCGGTTTTTGCGGGCCCTGAGTCAATAGCGCCTCTGGAAAACACTGGGCAAGCTTTACGGGAACTTGTCAAAAAATTCACGGGCGATCGCGGCGAAAGATTAGCCTCTCTGGGCATAATGAAAGAAATACCCCCATTTTCCACCCATTTGGGATGCGCTGGGTATCGCTCTGATAGCAGCCTCACTCATCAGAGCGAGTCAAAAATTCCTTGCCCATCTCTGGCTCAGTTCTGGTTTAGTTTAAGTCTGTGAATCGCTGTGATACGAAGGCTCGGTAGAGTGCTGATCTGCTGAGCAGGTTTCTGGCTCCGGAGGAAGATCGGTTTAGGCTGTATCTGTTATTTATGGAACGTTTTTAGGAGTCCTTGCTTGCCTCGCTGAATCACTTGGGGCAGATGAATACTGAGTCAAGGCGAGGGGTTCTCACCGTTTAGCGCGTTCAGCATTGCCATCAGTGTGTATCAGCGTATGTCAGGCGAATTCGAGCTTTGGTTTGAGCTTTGGGTGGTCTAGCCAATAGATTAGGAAGGTTTGCGGTGGGTAATCGGCGCATTTTTATTGGAGACGTACACGGGCACTATGATGGCTTGATGCGCCTGCTAGAGGTGATCGCCCCAGGCGCGAGGGATCAGGTCTATTTTCTTGGAGATCTGATCGATCGAGGGCCCAAAAGCGCGCAGGTGGTTTCCTTTGTGCGGCAGCAGGGCTACGTTTCGCTGCTGGGAAACCACGAGCAAATGCTGCTAGAGGTCATGCCCCACGGCAAGCTCTCCTATCAGGCGCTACAGGCGTGGCTATTTAGCGGTGGTCAGACCACGATGCAGAGCTATGGCAAGTCTGACGACCTGCTGATGGAACATGTGACCTGGATGCGATCGCTCCCCACGCACCTCGACTTGGGCGACATCTGGCTGTCTCATGCGGGAATGCACCCCGCCCTGTCCGTCGCCGACCATACTGCCCAGGAATATTGCTGGGTGCGCGACGAGTTTCATAGCATGACCCGTCCCTATTTCCCAGACAAGCTCATTATTACTGGGCACACGATCACCTTTACCTTGCCCAACGTGCCGCCAGGGGCGATCGCCCAGGGACAGGGCTGGCTTGATATCGACACTGGAGCCTATCACCCCCGCAGCGGCTGGCTCACCGGGCTAGACCATACCCACCAGCGGGTGTACCAGGTCAACGTGCAAACTCAGGAATCGCGGGTGCTGCCCCTAGCGGAAGCCTCTGTGCAAATTGACCCAGCCCGCGTGATGGCTCGCCGCCGCCAGCCGATGACCCTGGAGGCGCTGACTAAGCCTGTATAGCGCCGCTGTGTAGCCCGTTTGTAACCCGGAGCCAGCAGCGTTTTGCAAGCCCCGCCTGGCCGGAATTTCCGATCTGGGACAATCTCGGTATCCGAGGGCGTGCCAATGTTGCGATAATGCTGGCATGTCTATTCTGAGCCACTCCGGTGCCAAAGCCAGTGCCTATCCCATCCGGCAAGATTGGGTCTGGATGACTGCGCTGCTCATCGTGGCGCTGCTGCTGATGACGGTCAACCTGGGTGGCGTGCCGCTGCGCGATTGGGACGAAGGCACCGTCGCACAAGTGGCGCGGGAGATTTGGCGATCGCCCCCAGAAGCGCGGGCCTGGCTGTTTCCGACTCTGGGCGGTGAACCCTACCTGAATAAGCCGCCGCTGATGCACTGCCTGATGGCGATCGCCTATGGCATCGGCGGGGTTAGTGAGTGGACTTCGCGGCTGCCGGGGGCGATCCTGACCGCGCTCTCGGTTCCGCTACTATACGCCATTGGGCGCGAACTGTTTCCTGGCCGCTTGCCCTCGCTGCTGTCGGCGCTGGTGTATCTTACCTGGCTGCCCGTTGTTCGCAACGGTCGGCTGGCCATGCTGGACGGGGCGGTGCTGTGCTGGCTGCTGCTGCTGATGTGGTGCGGACTGCGATCGCGCCGAGACACGCGCTTTGCCCTGGGGATCGGCCTCAGCTTGGGGCTGATTTGCCTGACCAAAGGACTGATGCTAGGGCTGCTGCTGGGGAGTATTCTGCTCGTTTTCTTGATTTGGGACACGCCGCGTCTGTTGCAGCAGCCCTATCTGTGGGCGGGTATTGCCCTGGGCAGCGCTCCGGTCGCCTTCTGGTATGCAGCCCAGTGGGGGCACTATGGCAGGGAGTTTCTGGGGCGAAACCTGGTGCAGCAGTCCGCCAGCCGCATCTGGAAGCCCGTCGAGCAAAATGACGGCCCGCCCTGGTATTACCTCCTAGAAGTTGTGAAGTATGGCGTGCCGTGGGTGGTGTTTTTGCCAGCGGGGATTCGCCTAGCGCAGAATAATCTGATTTTTGGCTGGGCAAAGCTGGCGCTGGTGTGGAGCGGTCTCTATTTTGCCGCCATTTCCCTCATGTCTACTAAGCTGCCGTGGTACGTGCTGCCGCTGTATCCGGCGCTGGCGCTGCTGGTGGGGGGCAAACTGGCTGACCTGTGGCGGGAGGGACGGCAGGTGGGCGTGCGGCAAATGCCAGGAGAGGGCTATTCGCCTCTCTGGTGGCAAGTTTTGGGCGGGCTGGGGCTGTTGGGCTGGATTGGGGCGGTGTATCTGGGATGGATTCAGCAGCCGCGCGAGGTGGATGTGGGGATTGTGATGGCTGCGCTAGCGGCGGCGCTCACGGTGGCGGCGGTGCTGGTAAGGCGGCAAAATCCGCAGTTTATCGGCGTGCTGATCTGGGGAATGTACCTGTCGCTGCTGCTGCTCATGCTGACTCCCCACTGGCTATGGGAGTTGGCGGAGGCGTTTCCGGTTCAGCCTGTGGCGGCGCTGGTGCGATCGCACACCCCGGCTGGAGAAACGGTTTATAGCTCCTATGGCGATCGCCGCCCGTCTTTGGAGTTTTATAGCGATCGCCGGGTTTTGCCGGCCAATGCCGAGCGGCTGCAAAAGCTATGGACGAACGAGCCGCAGGTTTATCTACTGCTAGACGAGGCGGCGCTGAAGTCTTTGGAATTGCCCCAGAAACGGGTTTTGGGGCAGGCAGAGGGATTTACGCTAGTGCAGCGGGTGCGCCCGCCCGCGCAAATGCCGCCCCTATGATATTCAGCGATATTCGGCGATATTCGGAATTGCATTAGGGAATCGCCAAAGGAAATCTCCAGAGAAATTCCTCAAAGAAAATCTCCAAAGAAAATCCCCAAAGTCGCTATGCTGAGGGAATATGGCTGAAAACGGGTTTATTTGTTCGTTCAACAGGTTTAGGACTCACGAAGTAGAACGATTTTTTGCGGGCGATACCCTCGAAAAATCCTCCAAAACTCAAAAAACCTACCGCAAGTGCGTAAGTCCTGAGGTTAATTTTTAACAGGATTCTATTAGAAACTGAAGGGTATGAAAAAAGCGTTATATCTACTGGCGGCAATTAGCGATCGCGACTTTGAGTGGCTCTTGCAGACAGGGAAGCGGCAGGGCGTGCCCAAGGGATCGGTGCTGATCTCCGAAGGACAGCCGATCGACGCGCTGTATGTGGTGCTGAGCGGGCGATTTGTGGTGTCGGTGGCTTCGCCAGATGGCGATCGCCCCATTGCTGTGCTGTCCTCTGGTGAGGTGTTGGGGGAAATTTCCTTCATCGACTCGCGCCCGCCCACAGCGACGGTGAGAGCGGTTGAAAATTCAGTAGTTTGGTCAATTCCCCGGATGCAGTTGACGGCTAAACTGTCGCAAGATGTCGCCTTTTCGTCTAACTTCTATCGGGCGCTGGCGGCCTTTTTGAGCGATCGCCTGCGAACGACGGTCAGCCGCTTGGGCTATGGGGGCGACTCGCCCAACGTGCCCGATGACGAATCGCCCGACCACCACAATCCCCAGGTGTTCGATAACCTGGATCTGGCAAAAGCCCGCCTAGAGTGGCTGGGGACGCATTAGCCCAGTGACGCATTAGCCCAAATGTGACCTTCCCGGCGTTGCCCTATGAATTTCCCGCCAGCACGACAGCGGTTCTACCAGGAGATTCACCAGCCCGATGAAGCCATCGACTTGGCACGGGCCGCACTGTATATCGCACAAGAAGAATATCCCCCGCTCGACCCGGAACAGTATCTCAACGCGCTGGACGTGATGGCCGCAGAAGTTGAAGAGCGCTTGCCACCCGAACGCTATCCGCTGCGGGTCATCCAAGCGCTGAACCGCTACCTATACGAAGACCTGGGCTATGTGGGCAATGCTGCGCAATATTATGACCCGCGCAACAGCTACCTGAATGACGTGATTGAGCGGCGGCGGGGCATTCCGATTACGCTATCGCTGGTGTATCTGGAAGTTGCAAAACGAGTTGGCTTCCCGATGGCGGGTGTGGGGATGCCCGGTCACTTTCTAATTCGCCCGACCGTGGCAGATATGGATATACTGATTGACCCATTTCATCAGGGCGCGGTGATGTTTGCTGAGGACTGTCAGGAGCGGCTGAGCCAGGTGTATGGGCGGTCTGTGGAACTGCGCCCAGAGTTTTTGCAGCCAGTCAGCAATCGTCAGTTTTTGGCGCGGATGCTGACCAATCTAAAGATGATTTATTTGAACCAGGAAGATCTGCCGCGATCGCTCTCGATGGTCGAACGTATCCTGATGCTGTTTCCCGATGCGCCCCAAGAACAGCGCGATCGCGGCATTTTGTACTATCACCTGGGTCGCTGGCCGGAGGCATCGCTGGATCTAGAAGCCTATCTTGACCAAGTTCCCACCGCCAGAGATGCCGAATTGATTCGCAATCTGCTGGCGCAAATGAGCGGTTCTTAGGTCTACCCCGCTGACTGAACCTGAAGCTGATTCAGCAGGCGCTCGAACCGCAGTTGGGCGATCGCCACGCCGTCTTCATGGGAAACATGACCGTTGGCGGCGGGTTTTGCCCCCTCGTCGCCCAGTTGCTTCACCGTGCCCCGCAGCCGCTGCGACAGCAAAATCGCCAGCGCTCGATAAAAACGGCAGCCAAAGCCTTCATCCTGCTGGAGCTTTTCGGCAAGTTGGGCGCGAGGAATCGCCAGCACCGTAGAATCTTCCAGCGTTTGCACCGTCGCCGAAGGCGGACGAGCGTCGATAAACGACATTTCTCCCACCACCTCGCCACTCGATAGGCGAGCGATCTGTCGGCCGTCCAGCGCCGAAATCGACACCACCAGCGTCCCATCCAACAAGATATAGAGCGTGTCTACCGGATGCCCCTCGTAAATCAGGACGCTGCCCGCAGGCACCTGTTGCTTGCGACCGACCTGCACGAGCCAGTCAATATCGCGATCGCTCAACTCACCCAGAATACACAGAACCTTTTGCATGGGCTGCTTCCTTGATAATCTTCAATCCCAAATCGCGGTCATTTATAGCGGTCATTTACAACAGGGGATCAGAGCCATCGCTCTGCCACCAGTAGAAGCACCCAAACCGAACTCGGTATCGAACCTTGAATACCCGTGCGCGACTGGTCAAAACAGCCTTAATCTGCTGGTTTGACCTAAAGACTTGGCTGGCTCTAGGGTTGTTGCCCTGACCAAACTCTGTAGTCGAGAGAGGCTTGCAAGTATCAATTTCTCACATGCTTCCACATTCTATACTGAGGCAGCAGGTTGAAATCCGCAGAAGTCCTTAAGGTTCTTTGCAAGGGCTTGACAAGTCGAGTCATTTTGGTACGAAAAGTCACATAAATCTTGCTGCGCTGAACCCAGGTGTGGGCTGAGCAACATTCAGCTAGAAAATTCAGCTACTATGCAGTCAGATATGCTGTCGGATATGCAGCCAGACGCTTTCCGCCCCCTCCAGGCTGTCTGAATGGTTTGCTGGGCAGCGGGGCATTTCGGCGCGGATCGAGCCTTCTGTCCCTTAACTGCATCAATCTAATTAATCCTGAAACCCTGACAATTCTATGATTTCTGACCTGCAACATCTGCTCTCTACCCTAGACCTGGATGCAGACTGGATTGGACTCCGGGCAGTCAGGGAAACCGCTGCCAGGTGCTATGTCCGCGATGGGCTGCCAGAGGGCAATGCCAAGTCGCTGAATCAGGGCGTGATGGTGGAGGTGATGGCGCAGGGGCAGATTGGCTATGGAGCAGTCAATTCCTTTCAGCCGGAACAGATCCGCGCGGCCGCTAAAACCGCCTATCAGCAGGCGATCGCCGCCAGCCGCTGGGGGATTTATCCTGCCACGCCTGCCATTCGTCCCAAAGTGGTGGGGCAATATGCCTCGCCGTTTCAAAAGCCGCTGAATGCCCTCTCGCCTGGAGAAATCAACGATCTGCTTGTGCGCCTCTGCAAGACGCTGAAGGTTTCGGAGCAAATTGTGCAGACGCTCGCCGTTGCCCATCACGAAACCGTGGATTCCTGGTTTGTCAGCAGCAACGGCTCCGAGGTATATCAGCAGTTGTCACTGATTGAAACGCACTATGGGGCGATCGCCCAGGACGGCCCCATCGTGCAGCAGCGCAGCAACAACGGCCACCTGGCGCACTGCTATCAGGGCGGCTGGGAGCTATTTCTAGATGACCAGCTTTGGAGCCGCGCCCAGCAGATTGGCCAGCAGACGGTCGAACTGCTGACGGCCGAGGAATGTCCCACCACCCGCACCACGCTCGTCCTCGCTCCCGACCAGATGATGCTGCAAATTCACGAAAGCGTTGGTCATCCGCTAGAGCTAGATCGCATTCTGGGGGATGAGCGCAACTACGCGGGCGGCAGCTTCGTGAAGCCGTCAGACTTTGGCAGCCTCTCCTATGGCTCTCGGCTGATGAATATTACCTTTAATCCTGCCGTGCCGCATGAATTTGCCAGCTACCGATTTGACGACACGGGCGCACCCGCTAGTCGGGAATACCTGATTCGTGAAGGTGTGTTGCAGCGGGGGCTGGGAAGCCTGGAAAGTCAGGCGCGGCTGGGGGTTCCGGGGGTATCTTGTGCCCGCGCCTCGTCCTGGAACCGTCCGCCTATCGACCGCATGGCGAATTTGAACCTGGAGCCAGGAGAAGATTCGCCCGCCGCGATTATCGCCGACATCGAAGAGGGCGTGTATATGGAAGCAAACCGCTCCTGGTCTATCGACGATCAGCGCTACAAGTTTCAGTTTGGCTGCGAATATGCCAAGCGCATCGAAAACGGCAAGCTGACCAAAACGCTGCGAAATCCCAACTATCGCGGCACGACGCTCGACTTCTGGCATCGGCTGAGCCGCATTGGTAATTCAGAAACCTGGGAAATCTACGGCACGCCCTATTGCGGCAAGGGAGAACCCAACCAGGCAATTCGCGTGGGGCATGGCTCTCCGGTGTGTGCCTTTGAGGAGGTTGAAGTGTTTGGCGGTGGCTGATTCGACGTTGGACAGTTTCGTGAATGAGCAATTTTGCAGGGCTTTTGAGCAGTTGGCTTTTACACGGCCTTTACACGGCTGTTGAATGGCTGTTGAACGGTCAAACTTGGACTGCAATACGTAGAGGTTAACGTGACGCATCTCAACCTTGAAACCACACTTGAAACTGGAACGGCGATCGCCCTAGATGCGTTAGAAGCTGAGTTTTCTGACTTGGCAGCGGCGATCGCCGAGCAGTTGTCGCCGGAGGAACAATTCACGCTGGGGCTGAATGCAGAACAGAGCCAGTTTGTGCGGTTTAACCACGCCCGCGTGCGGCAGACGGGGGGCATTGTAGATTGTCAGGTGGCGCTGACGCTGATGGCAAACCAGCGCACTGCGTCCTGGCGGTTTCCGCTGACGGGCCATTGGGAGGCAGATTGGGCGATCGCCGCCGAGGCTCTGGCCGACCTGCGGGCTGGCCTGCCGCACCTGCCGATCGATCCCTATCAAGTGCTGCCGTCGGGCACTGCCACCAGCCGCGAGGTGCATCACGGTCGCCTGCTCGCCCCCAGCTTGGCAGTAGAGGCGATTCTGCCAGAGGTAAACGGGCTGGACTTTACGGGCATCTATGCAGGCGGGCGGATGCTGCGAGCCTACGCCGACTCGGTAGGACAGCGGCACTGGTTTGCCACAGAGTCTTTCTCGCTGGATTATTCCCTATTTACTGCCGATGGGCAGGCCGTGAAGGGCACGATGGCAGGCAGCGAGTGGGATGCGGCTGCCTACGCCGCCAAACTGGCCGATTCCAAACAGCAGCTTGATCGCCTCGCCCGCACCCCCAAACCCATTCCCAAAGGCGGCTATCGGGTTTATCTGGCTCCGGCGGCGCTGGCTGATATTTTGGCGATGTTCTCCTGGGGTGGGGTCAGTGAGGCATCGCTCCAGCAGGGCGAAAGTGCCCTGGGCGCGTTGCAGCGGGGCGATCGCACGCTGTCTGCTCAATTCACCCTGCGCGAAAACTTTGCCTCTGGTCTAGTGCCCCGGTTCAACCACCTGGGCGAAATTGCGCCAATGGAGTTGACGATTATCGACCAGGGCAAGCTGGTGAATACGCTGGTCAACTCGCGCACCGCTAAGGAATATGGCAAAACCGCCAATGGGGCAAACAGCGCCGAATCGCTGCGATCGCCCGAAGTGAGTCCCGGCAGTCTGTCTGCTGCCGACGTGCTGACGGCCCTGGAGACGGGGCTGTACCTGTCTAATCTGCATTACCTGAACTGGAGCGATCGCCCCACGGGCCGCATCACGGGCATGACTCGCTACGCCTGCTTTTGGGTAGAGCAGGGCGAGATCGTGGCCCCAATTGAAAATCTCCGCTTTGACGAAAGCCTCTATCGCTGCCTCGGCGACAACCTGATTGCCCTGACGCAGCAGATTGAATTTATCGCCGATGTGGGCACCTATGAGCGCCGTAGTCTTGGAGGCGTGCGGGTTCCCGGTGCGCTGGTGGAGGACTTTACCTTCACGCTCTAGCAGGCGGTCGATCCAGCATCAAACGCTGAAGGTGTCGGCAAGTCTTTCTGGGCGGGGCCACCGCCAGCGACCGTTTGGACGAAGCTTAGACCTTTCTGACTCGTATCTTTCACAACATGGCAAACCCAGCGCTCTGGCTTAGACTAGGCGCTAGTTTTTGCATCGTTTCACAGCAGATTTAGGACTTACGCAGTTGGACAATCTCTCGCGGGCTGCGCCCACGAGAGATTGTCCAAAGACCAGAAAACCTATTGCAAGTGCGTCAGTCCTGAGATTAAAACACTCCAAAAGCTTTGAGAGAAATTCGGCTTCTTCTGGTTCAATGCTATGGGAAGCGCAACGTGTAACCTTTACGTCCATTTACGAATTGCGAATTCACGAAATTATTTGAGGATTAATCATCATGGCGGCGATCGCATCCATTAAAGCCCGCGAAATTCTCGACTCTCGCGGCAACCCGACGGTAGAAGTAGACGTGACGCTGGACGATGGCGGCTTTGGGCGGGCGGCAGTGCCTTCTGGCGCTTCGACGGGAACCCGTGAAGCCCTGGAACTGCGCGACGGGGACAAGAGCCGCTATGGGGGCAAGGGCGTGCTAAAGGCGGTGGCAAACGTGAACGGGGCGATCGCCGACAAGCTCAAGGGGGCCGATGCGTCGGATCAGAAGGCGATCGACCAGACCATGCTGGATATGGACGGCACCGAGTACAAGAGCAACCTGGGGGCAAATGCCATCCTGGGCGTGTCGATGGCGGTGGCGCGGGCTGCGGCCGATTCGGCAAACCTGCCCCTCTATCGCTATCTGGGCGGCGATGCGGCAGTGCTGCTGCCAGTTCCTTGCTTCAACGTGCTGAATGGTGGGGCCCATGCCGACAACAGCGTAGACTTTCAGGAGTTTATGATTGCGCCTGTGGGTGCGCCCAATTTCCGCACGGCCCTGGAAATGGGGGCAGAAACCTATCACGCCCTCAAGTCGATCCTCAAGGGCAAGGGCTACAGCACGGGTGTGGGCGACGAAGGCGGCTTTGCGCCCAACCTGAAGGCAAATGTCGAGGCGGTGGATT
>NZ_DVEA01000291.1:0-1861 GCF_015295965.1 Thermoleptolyngbya sp. M55_K2018_002 | reverse complement strand
GGCGACAACGGCGGTGGCGCTGCTGGATCTAGAGCGACAGGGCCTGGCCGTGGTGGGCGAAATTCCCGCCGGATTGCCGCATCTGGCGCTGCCCCTGGCCAGCCTGTCGGAACTGCCTGCGCTGCTGGCGGCGGCGGTGGGCATTGCGGTGGTGGGCTACTCGGACAACGTGCTGACGGCCCGCGCCTTCGCCACGCGCAACGGCTACGAAATTAACGCAAATCAGGAATTGCTGGCGCTGGGCGCGGCCAACCTGGGCACAGGGCTGATGCAGGGCTTCCCCGTCAGCAGCAGCGGCAGCCGCACGGTAATTGGCGATTCCCTGGGCAGCAAGTCGCAGTTGTTTTCGCTGGTGGCCTTCGGAGTCGTCATTGTTGTACTCCTATTTTTGCGGCCGCTGCTGGCGCTGTTTCCCAAGGCGGCGCTGGGGGCAATCGTAATCTATGCCGCCACCAAGCTGATTGAAATTCCCGAACTGAAGCGGCTGAGGCGGTTTCGCCAGAGCGAGTTTTTGCTGGCGATCGCCACTTTATTCGGCGTATTACTCACGGATATCCTGGTGGGCGTGGCGATCGCCGTGGGGCTGTCGGTGATCGACCTGTTTGCCCGCATCACGCGGCCCCACGATGCTGTCTTGGGAACCGTGCCCGATGTGCCTGGTCTGCACGACATCGACGACTGGCCCGGCGCAACCACGATTCCCGGTTTGGTCATCTATCGCTACGATGCGCCGCTCTGCTTTGCCAATGCCGAAGACTTCAAGCAGCGGGCCCTGGGGGCGATCGCCGCAGAGCAGGTTCCCGTCGAGTGGTTTGTGCTGAACACCGAGGCGATCGCCGAAATCGACATCACTGACCTCATGGCTGTCAACATCACTGCCGCCGACATGCTCTCGGAATTTTGCGACGAGCTAGCCAGCCGCCACATCACCTTCGCCCTGGCGCGGGTGAAGCAAGACCTCTATGCCCAACTGCGGCGATCGGGGCTGCTGGAGAAAATCGGAGCCGACCGAATTTACCTGACGCTGCACACGGCGATCGCCGGATTTGAGGGCAGAAAGAGCCGCTAGTCCGTAAGTTGCTGTTATTAATATCGAGTTACAGAAATTTGGAGAAATTTTGGGGTTTGATACTTGCGTTCTACGAGAGTTTGGTCTGTCGTATCTGGCACTGGAATTAAATTCTCTCAGTTCCAGTAGAGGTTGTCCGGTTCAGGGTGAAGGCGCTGATTAGCCGTGTAACCAGCACGAACTAACCAGCTAACCTAACTCCTGTCGGGGCAGGAGCCAGGCTTTGATGATTATCATTCGCCTCGCAAGTGCTGACAAGTGGTTGGGAAACCGCCACACCCTGAGCCTTTCCCTCCCATCGGATGCCTTTCCGGTGGGCAACCTGTTTGTTTCCCAAACCCGTTTCCAATCACAAGCGAGGAAAAACCTATGTCTCCCGAACGCAACGACGGGCTGCACGCGCAGCCACCCGTTTCCGCTGCGGATTTTTCTGCAAGTTCCGCAAGTTCCGCTGCCAACTCCACTGACAGCGCAACCGCCAGCATTTCTGTAACCCCGCTCATGTCCGAATCCCACGGCGGCGGGGGCGGCGGCGCGGCTCCTCGGTCTTCCCTGGACGAGCGCCCACAGGTCTGGATCATCGGCACACGCGACCAAGTCATTCACCTGATGAACGAGTTCTACGTGAAAAAGATCGCAAACGATCGGGTAAAATTCACGCCCATCGTACCCGCGCCCTTTGCCAAAGATAAGTTCATGACGGTGCTGGTGCGCTAGTCCGCAAATTGGGCACTGACATACTTGAGACCGAAGATTCACTGCCCTCATCCCCCAACCCCTTCTCCCAAGCGG
>NZ_DVEA01000294.1:0-1863 GCF_015295965.1 Thermoleptolyngbya sp. M55_K2018_002 | reverse complement strand
AGTTTGAAAGTTACACATTGCATAGAGTTACAATTTGGGATTTCAGCATTCCCCAGTTTTCAGCACTATGCTCAGCACGAGAAGTTTTCATTGAAGGTGGAATTCCATGAAAGCTAACGCTCCGCGTCATCAAAGCCCCGCGCGGTTTAAGTGAACTGCCCAATTTAACCCCCCAATTCTTAGCTGCTCGTTCTTAAGCGATCTGTACAACTCCTTATCCGGTATTAACAGGTATTCATTAGGACAAACCCATGCCCAAAGCAACTTGGAACGGAGCCGTGCTAGCCGAGAGCGATCGCTGCGTGGTGGTCGAAGGCAACCAATACTTCCCGCCCGATGCCATCAAATCTGAATATTTTCAGCCCAGCGATACCCACACCACCTGCCCCTGGAAAGGCGTTGCCAGCTACTACAACATCGTGGTCGATGGCCAGGTCAACAAAGATGCCGCCTGGTATTACCCAACGCCCAAAGATGCCGCCAAGGAAATCACAGGCTACATTGCGTTTTGGCGCGGCGTGAAGGTCGAAGTTTGAAACGCGGGCAACCTAAAGTCGAACCCCCCAGTCATAGCGTTCTAGTGATACAGGTTTGTCCGGGCGCTGGCTATCCAAATCTGGTCGTCAAACCGCTGGCAGACTGGCTCTCTGGGGCAGACCGAGATGACTTCACCGCCTGAGAAGTCGTGCAAGTACCGTAATGCAAGTACAGTAATGCAAGTACAAACGCCGCCTGACCAATCCATCCCCCCTATTTTGGGAACCCTACCCGACATCGCGGTTCCCGGCGACACCCTTCCCCGGCGGGCGCGGGTGCAACTCGACTTGCTGCTGCTGGCGATCGAAGCGCTGGACCTGGGCGGCTCCGAAGCGCTGCTGAAAGCATCGTGAAAAATCGCGTCGGGCTGTGGCGGCTCCGCAGCGCCAACCCGCTGCGACGCTATGGCAGCCAACGCAAAACGCTGACCCAGGCAGAGGGCAAGGCGATGGTTCTGGTGATTTGCAACCTGGCGCGGCGACTGACGGGGGTGATTCGGCAGCTTCTGCTGGCGCATCAGCAATTGAGCGATCGCAACCTTTCGGCAGAGCATCACTTCCGCCTGTCAGAATATCTAGAGCGCTTTCGGGCACACTTTCGCGCTCGCATGAACCCGCGCCGCGCCGCTGTATTGCTCTACGACACGGACGAAAAGCTGAATAACCTAGCGCTGGGACTGCTGCGTCAGCTTCTCTTCTGCACGGGCACGGCCGGCCCCCAGCGACTTTGGACGAGCTTGTTTGATGGAGAAGTGGCATGACGATTCAGCGGCAATATACCCTGCCCAACTGCAAGCTGGTGGTCGAAGGACTGAGCGACGGGGCGACGGCGACGGCGGTGCGTCCTGTCGTGTCGATGGTGACCAATGCCGAGTGCCACTTTGCCGGCCAGCCAAAACCAATTAGCGGCGGCCGGGCGTTTTTGGAAGATCTGGCGATTACAGCCAGCAACTATGCCCAGGGGATTCTCAGCGGCGTGCCCCATCCCCACACCCAACCCGGACAAGGGGAATTGGTGTCTTTGGAGCGAGTTGAGCCGGATCTGCATCGGCTGACGGTCAAGCCAGATTCCTTTGTGGGCGAGGCGAATGGCGGCAGGTCCGCGGCTCCGGTGCAGATTGATTTGCGGACGGTGCAGCTTTTTGACCTAGTGGAGGCGATTGACCAGTTTTTGGCCGATAGTCAGACCTTGCCAGAGTTTGCTCCCCAGCTTGCGCCCGTGTCGCGTCGCTATGCGGTGACGCATGAACCCATGACCAAGCAGGTCGTGCCCGCTGCGATTGGGCTGGTGGGTCTGGCGGCGGCCGCTGCGGCGCTGTTCTTCTTG
>NZ_DVEA01000361.1:0-52020 GCF_015295965.1 Thermoleptolyngbya sp. M55_K2018_002 | reverse complement strand
ACAGGTTTTGTGGTTGTTACGCACAATAATCAGGGGCAAATCCTGATCTGGCTGGGTGGCATCGTGCTGATCGTGTCGCGCTTTCCCGGCACGTATACTCTGACGGAATCCATCTGGCTCAAGCCCCTCAGCCTGCTGCTGATCTGGTTTTTGGTGGGTCTGCTCAATCGGCTGGGCGACGCGCTGATCAACGGACTCTCCAACGCCTGGCAAGAAAATGACCTGTTCACCCCGGAAGAAGCCCAGCGGCGATCGCTCCGCATTTCCACCATCGTCACTGCCATGAAGGGGCTGAAGACCTTTTTGGTGTACCTCATGGGGTTGGGCTGGGCATTTAGCGTGCTGGGGCTGCCTGTGGGGTCGGTGCTGACCTTTGGTGCGGTGCTGGCCTTCGCGGCATCGCTGGCCTCGCAAAACCTGATTCGCGATTTGGTCAACGGATTTTTGATTATTTCCGAAGATCAGTACGCCATTGGCGATGTCGTTACCATTGGCAACTCCACTGGACTAGTGGAAAACATGAACCTGCGCGTGACGCAACTCCGCAACGGCGACGGGCGGCTGATCACGATTCCCAACAGCATGGTCGATCGGGTCGAGAACCAGACGCGCCTGTGGTCGCGGGTGGATTTGATCATCACGGTCGCCTACGACAGCAATATCGAGCATGTGCTGTCGGTCATTCGCGATGTGGCGCAGGGCCTGTACGACGACCCGCAGTGGCGCGATAAGTTTTATAACCCGCCGCAGGTGTTGGGCGTGGAAACGCTGTCCCATGAGGGGATTTCAATTCGCGTGTGGCTAGATACACAGCCAATGCAGCAGTTCGCGGTGGGGCGCGAGTTTCGCCTGCGCGTGCGAATCGCCTTCGAGAAAAACGGCATCGACATCGGAATGCCGCAGCAGCTATTCCGCAGCCCCCATGCCCATGAGGAGTTGCCCAACCACCTTTTTGATGAGCCTGGTGACGAGCCTAGAGCGCGGGAAGACGGTCCTCGCAGCAGTGCTGAGCCTTCCTCTTGATCCACAGCAAATTGGGCAGAAGGGCGATCGCCCAACCCATTTGCCCAAAGCCAGTCGCAACGCCGCCCTTCACAAATCTCTACACCCAAGAGGCGATCGCCCTCGTTAGTTCCAGCCTTTGGTGGGAACATTAAGCTCAAAGCAACTCAGCGCTGGAGTCAGTCGTGCTGCAACCCAGTCGGCAGCAGGTCAGTATCTCCTGATTTAGCCCCGTTGCAAACAACACACGACATTACAATTCAAAAATCAAATTCGGACGCTGTATAACCTTTACTAAACGTGCCGGATCTGATTCCTGTTCCCCCTTACTCCCCGCAATCCACTATGGTGAACGCCATTCAGAACCCAACCAAACAGCGGAACCCGAAGAAGCACAACCACTACGGCTTCCGCGACTTTTTCCAGTTTGACCCCGACAAGGGCACGATTGTGGACTGGAACGGCAGTCAAAACCTGCTCACCACCGAAGATTTCATCATTGGTCTGGTGGAAGGGCTGGAGGAAGAAGTGGGCGATGCTTCCGCCGCCACAATGTACACGATTGGGTGTGAATGGGGACAAAAAGACGCTTTCTTCTTTGAAAAGTGGTTTGAAAAAGAATTCGACCGCAACATTCGCCAGACCAATCTGCTGTTCTTGCTGGAAACCTGGTGGTGGCCCTTCACCTCGCAGGGCTGGGGACGCTGGGAAGTGGACATGGGCGATCGCAAGCAGGGCTTCATGTTCATCAATATCTTCGACTCGGCCGTGGCGCGGACGCTGGGCGACGTGGGCAAACCCGTTTGCTATCTCTACGCTGGCCTGTTTGCAGGCTTCTTTACCGAACTGGTGAAAAAGCAACTAAGCTGCATCGAAATCCAGTGCTACTCGATGGGCGAAACCTACTGCAAGTTTCTGCTGGGCGGACAGGATCGCATTGATGCCGCCACCTTCTGGATGAACGAGGGCGCGACGGCGCGAGACATTGAAAAACGGCTGCGCTCAGGAGATCGGCTGAAATGAACCCCACTGCCCTGATGGAACGCAACGGATTTAGCAAGCCCGCCAGCGCCGAACCCAAACCCACGTCCTGGCTGCACCAAACCACCCACAGCTTTTTTAGCAGCATCAACTGGGACGACAACCCGCCTGAAGTGGAGCAGGTGCGCCTGGATGCGACCAGCAGCGACGGCCCGCTGAGCCTGATGCTGACGGTGCGCCAGTTCTTTACCTCAGTGAACTGGGATGGTGCATCTAGCAGAAGAGCGATCGCCCCCGAAGTCGATCTGCCCCTCTCCAGCGAGCCACTCCAGCCCACCACCAATGCCTTCACCCTCGACGACTTCTCCGACCTCTTCTAACCCATCCTCTCTAAGTTAAGCCCTCTTTCCCCCAACCTTATAAAGAACGAAAAACGAAGAACGAAAAACAAAAACCGAAAAACAAAACTCCTTCGTTCTTCCCTCTTCCCTCTTCGTTCTTCCCTCTTCCCTCTTCGTTCTTCCCTCTTCCCTCACCATGCACCCACAAATCGACGCACTCTTCGACGAAGCCGAAAACCGCTACCTCAAGCCCGAAGAACTGGCCGTGCTGAGCCAGTATGTCGAGTCGCTGCCCGCCCGCCTGGATGCCTATTGCAGCCTGCGCGATCGCGAAATCACCATCATGCAGCAAGCCGCCGATCGGCTGGTGGCAGAACTGCCCAGCGAATCGACCGAAACCCTGGAGCGCAGCATCAAAAACGCGCTGCTGGTGCTGCGTCACTGCGCTACTGCCATGCTGATGAACGATGAGGCCTTCCTCAAAGACCGCCTGCAACCCATGGCCCAAATGATTCAGGCCTACGACAGCCAGCGCATCGACTCGGCGCTGTTTCGCCTGCTGAGCCAATCCCTCAGCCAACACCTCGCGCCCCAGCAGGTCAAGTTCCTGCTGCCGATGCTGGCGATCGCCCAGAGCGATCTGCACCTTTCGGGCGAAGCACCGCTCACCGCAGCCGCCCTGTTTTAGGCAGCACAGGTCAAGGGGGCAGCGATTAGCTTTGCTCAGTATTTAGTGTTCAGTATTTAGCCAAAGGACTGCCCCACTTCAAAAATCCCGCGTCCTGCCCTGCGGACTCCCTCCGGATCGTCCAACCCCCGGTCCCCGCTCCTCAATCCCCAATCCCCAATCTCTGACCCCTACAAACCTATGATCTCCGTCGCTGATTTACTGGTTAATAACCGCATTCCCAGCAGCTACTTTGCGACCGATGCCTACGTCCGCAGCGATCTGGAAATGGGGCTGCTGGAAAACCGTCAGGGCGATCGCCTGATTGCCCTCCCCGAAACGCTGATCCAGGCAATCTACAGCGGGCTAGACAAAGAAACCGGTCAAGCCTCGAGGCTGGTGCTATATAACTGCGGGCGCTGGTGGGGCAAGACCTTCTACAGCCGCTTTTCGGAAGAGCTGACCGACTATTACGGCACGCCGCTGTCGAATATGCCGATGGTGGAGTTTTTACAAAGCCTCCAGCAGTGCTGGATTACCCACGGCTGGGGCAAGATCGACCTGGATCAAACCTATCAGCATCGCGGCTTTTTGGTAGTGAAGACCTGGAACTCGCCCTTTGCGCGACTGGCTCCCCGCAAAGACCAGCCCGTGTGTCATCTGGAAGCGGGTGTTCTGGCCTCTTTCTTTAGCCAGATTACCGGACGCGAACTGCATTGCGTGCAAACAACCTGCGAGTCGATGGGCGCAGACTGCAATCGCTTCGTATTAGGGCTACCCAAACGGCTGGAGCCAGCCGAAACGATGGTTACCAATCTCGACCACGAGGCAATTATGCAGCAGCTTTGCAATGCCTAGCATCATGTCCTGTCATGTCTTTCAGCGCTGTATCCGTGGCTGATTTGAGAGCCAATGCTGCTGCAACCTATCCCGGTCTTCAGGGAACCTGAATCATCTTCGGGTTCCTGTTGTGTTTCAACCCTTCTTTTCCGCGTGACCCGTGGCCAGCTTTTCCAAAAAAGAGCGGCAGCGCTCTAGATATCGCCAGTTGGGGCTGATTGGGCAGGGGCAATTCGGTCGGGTGTTTTGCGCGGTGCATCGGCAAACGGGGCAATTGGTCGCCCTCAAAAACCTGGAGCGAGAACGCTTCCCGACCCACAAGTTTCTGCGCGAACTGCGCTTTTTGCTGACGCTCCAGCACGAAAACATCGTCACCTGTCAGGCGCTAGAGCATACTGCCACGGGTCGCTATCTGGTGATGGACTATTGTGAGGGGGGAACGCTTCGCAGCCTGTTGAACGAAGACCATCGGCTGCACCCTGCCCAAAGCCTGAAGCTGGTAGCGGATATGCTGGCGGGGCTGGAACACGCCCACAGCCAGGGCATTGTGCATTGCGATATCAAGCCAGAAAATATCCTCCTCAGCGTGGAGCGGTGGGGCTGGACGGCCCGCATTTCAGACTTTGGCATTGCGCGGCTGCGGCAGGAATTGGCGGAGTCGCCGTCGGGGGGTGGCAACACAGGGTCTCCCGCCTATATGGCCCCGGAGCGGTTTTACGGACAATATTCCCCTGCGGCGGATCTCTATTCTGTCGGCATTTTGCTGTTTGAACTGCTGGCGGGCTATCGTCCGTTTTCGGGCACGCCGACGGAGCTAATGTCGGCTCATCTGAATCGGCCGCTGGTGCTGCCGGACTCGATTCCGGCTGTCTTTCATCCGCTGCTGTCGAAAGCGCTACAAAAGCTGGCGGCGAGGCGATTTTCTAATGCGGGCGAGATGTGGCGATCGCTCGTGCAATCTGCCACCGACTATGGGTTGGGTAATCTCAACTGGGATGGGCGGTTCCCGCAGGGATCGCTTCACGAATCGCGCTCGATGACGATTTCCCCGGCGCTGCCCACCGTTTCTCCTGTCCAGCCCCTGAACCTCCTGCCGTGGCGATCGCGCTCCGTTGTGACTCTGGAGCAGCCGATCACCGCGCTGGCGATCGCTCCCAGCCGGGGAACGCCGCTGTTCCAGCCTTTTCCAGAAAGGGTAGAAACCTACCGAGCCAGTGGCGATCGCGTCACGTTCCAGACCCACCTCACCGAGATCTGGCCTAGCCCCCTGGCAGACGTTGAGCCACTGGCTGCTGTGCAATTGCCGCAGCCTATTCGGGCATTGCAGGTACGGCCGCAGGGCTGTTTTGCGATCGCTGCTCAGGCTATCTATCTGCTAGATGTGCCGCCTAGCGATGCACATCAGCCCTGGCGCTGTCAGACCATTGCCCAAACGGAGCAGGATTGTCTGGTGGCGATCGAGGCGGCGGGGCGATGGCTGGCGATCGCCGCTCCGTCGGGGGATGGTGCAGTGGGTTCCCTAACGCTGCGATCGCTGCCTGATGGGGCCGCGTTGGGGCAGCACCCAACCTTCGTGTGGACTGCGCCAAACCCCATCCCGCTGCCAGTCCCCACCGATCATCGTCGGCAATTGCTGTATCTGGCGGCGCTGGATGGGCGGCATCTGGTGCTGGTGTCGCAGATTTTGAGAGGCGAGAAGCACCTTGAAACCTGGCTGGAAGTGTTTAACCGACGGGGCGATCGCTTGGGCTGCCTGACGCTACCTGTGCGTTTGGGCTACATCACCACCGCCTCCGACCCCTATCGCCTGGTCGCTTGCGATGCAGACGACCCCAACGCGCTGCTGATGATTGACCTGAAGCCATTTCGGGTGGTGCGGCTGGGTGTGGAAATTGTGCCGAAGTTGCTTGCGGCGGCGAACTGGGGCTATGTGCTGGCCAGCGCTGCGGGCGATCTGCTGCTGCTGGACGACCTGGGACAACCCGTTGGGCGGTTTCAGGGCCCTGCCTCACCCGTGGCGATCGCCCTGTTTACTACCACAGGCATCCTCCTGGCAACCCAGACCGAAGCCCAATCCCAGCTTCATTTGCTCAACCTGAAGGAAATGGACACGGATTTGATGTTTTGAATGTTCTTAATGGTCTGATGCTTTTGAATCTGGTGTTTTGCAGTGGACTGCCAGCCGGAGCCTGCTAATCTAAAATCTTGGGCATTGTATGAGCGTGCCGGAAGGGTCAGCGTGCCGGAAGGGCGCTGTGGATGGAATTTGCCGCAGTCCTGAAGCCGCTGAATTGGCAGCCCAACATCGCAAATCCAAAATCTAAAATCCAAAATCCAAAGTCAATACAAAAGGCACTCAAAAAGTCAATCAGCAATGGCACTCCAGGTCTACGGAATCCCCAACTGCGGAACTTGCAAAAAGGCGATCGCCTGGCTCGATCGCAACGCGGTCGAGTACGAGTTCATCAACACCAAAGAAACCCCACCCACCCAGGCGCAAATTGAGGACTGGATTGCGACGTTGGGGTCAAAGCCGATGCGAAACACGTCAGGGCAGTCCTACCGGGCGCTGGGCGAGAAAAAAGACACCTGGGGTGACGCAGACTGGGCCAAAGCCTTTGCCGCAAATGCCATGCTGCTAAAGCGACCGCTATTTGTGAAAGACGGCAAGGCAGTGATGGTGGGATTCAAGGCGGCGGAAGCCGTGGTGAAGGAGACGCTGGGCGTGTAGGAGCGTGATGGAAGAGCGTTACGAGACGCGATGTGCAACTTTCAATCTGCCCTCATCCCCTGTCCCCTTCTCCCGACTTGGGAGAAGGGGAGCAAGAGAGGGTTGAAGTCCCTCTCCCGCTCTGTGCTGCTTCATCTCCACACCCCGTTACCCCTCTTTTCCCATCGCTTTGATATCCACGCTGCGCCATAGATACCAGGCGGCGATCGTGCGGTAGGGTCGCCACGGTTCGGCGATTTGCAGCATGGTGTTCTTGTTGGGCAGGTCGGGCAGGCTGTAGAGCAAGCGCATTCCGTTGCGAATGCCCAAGTCGTCTACAGGCAGCACGTCCCAGCGGTGCAGCCGAAAGATCAGCAGCATTTCCGCAGTCCATTTGCCGATGCCCTTGACTTGGGTCAGCGTGCGGATAATCGCATCATCCTCCAGTTGCTCCAGATCCTCTAGGCTGGGCAGCCCGTCCAGCACTTTTTGCGCCAGGTCTTTGACGTACAGCGTCTTGGCGCGAGATAGCCCCGCTCCGCGCAGCACCTCGTCCGGCGTAGCCAGAATTTCGGCAGCCGTGGGGTGCGGCGTGTGGGGATAGAGTGCCAAAAAGCGGCGGTGAATGGTGCCTGCGGCTTTGCCGGAAAGCTGCTGGTAAATGATGGATTCCGCTAGAGATTCCAGCAGATCGCCTGTCTGCCGATCGTGCCAGAGGGTGCAGGGGCCGCTGCGCTCGATTGTCGCTGCCAGGATGGGATCAGCCGCTTGCAAATGGGCGATCGCCCTTGAATAGTCCATCTATATTCCTCTTTGGATTATCCCTCCTCGAATTCTCAATAAGGAAAGGGCACCTCGAAAAATTCAGATCCTCTTGAGAATGGCTACGAAAACACAAGGTTTCCAGGCTCCTAAAATTCTCAATCAGGCAATTAATCGAGGTGCCCGGAAATTAATTGAGGTGCCCTACAGCTAATTCGTACTGGATTTCTTCGCTACGTAACGATACTGCAAATCAACCCAGTTTTTTTCTGGCCATGTGATTAAAACTTGACCACCTTCAATAGGTATCTTTACTCTCATATCTCTACTCTTGTCATAAAGAGTAATGAAATCTGAGTCTCGCGCAATCTCTTTGAAGGTATTAATCTCTTTACCAAACTCATTTTCTTCTTTCCAAACCACATCAGAAACACGAAAGAATGCCCTTATTTTGCCATCTTCCTCATACTCGTACCTCTCTGAAGGGAATGGCGTTTTGGATACATTTTCTTTATTCTGTGGCTGATTCAGTTGTGGATTCGGAGATGGTAAGCTCAAAGAGCTTTTTGTTTCGGGCACTACTTCAAAAGGCAGTTTCTCCCAGATAGTGCTGCTGTCTTTAACGATAGTCGCTAAAGATGTGGTTACAACAGCTAAGGCTCCTAACAATCCGCCTACTTTAATTAAGACATTTGATTTCTGAACCAACTCTTCATCTGACATAGGTTGCACTCCTGGAAAGTAAGGGTTGGGCTAATAGCTTCTGAGAAAGCTACAAACACAAGTCTTTTGATTTCGGACAGATAATGTGCCAGCTTCCTGACACCTGACTGCCTGACAAATCGCGGGAAATCCTTGATTTCTCGTGGCAAGTATCAGTCTGCTCTAGCTCAAGGAGATTAGTTTCGGCTCTAAATCAATGTATTTTCTGGGCTTTCGAGACTTATGTCAGGCAACCAGCTTATACACTTGCGATAAGTTCTTTGGGTTTTGGACGAGGGTGTATCCCACTTTTGTAACCCTCACCCTAAATTCCTCTCCCAAAGCGGGAGAGGGACTTCCAATCCGGCTCCCCTTCTCCTAAAAAGGGAGAAGGGGCTGGGGGATGAGGGCAAACTTGCACAACCCAGCTATATCAGGAAGAATCTATGATTCCCAATCAGAAGAAACTACGATTCCACAGCTTCTCGTCGCAGTGGCTCCGATATCTGTTGGCACTTTTGTGAAAGACTGACACTTGTTGAAGTTACTCCGTCAGTCATTCCCTGCATCACCATGAACCTCCCCACCTGGATCACCGTTTCCCGGCTGCTGGGCGTGCCGCTGCTGCTGGTGCTGCTGCAAAATCCCACCGGGCGATCGCGCTGGATTGCCCTGGCGATTTTTCTGGTTGCGGCGGGAACCGACTGGCTAGACGGCTATCTGGCCCGCAAGCTGAACCAGGTAACGGATTTAGGCAAATTTCTCGATCCGCTGGTAGACAAGCTGCTGGTGCTGGCTCCGCTGCTGATGCTAATCCAGCTTGGGCAGGTTCCTGCCTGGGCGGTGTTTCTGATTTTGGCGCGAGAACTGGCGATCGCCGGATGGCGCGTCAGCCAAACCACCATCTCTGGCGCAAATGTCTGGGGCAAGCTAAAAACCGTCAGCCAGATTGCGGCGATCGCCCTCTTGATCTGTCCGCCGACGATGGATACCCCCGCAGCGGCGATCGCCTTTTGGCTGTCCGTCGGGCTGACGCTGGTGTCTGGCGCAATTTATGTGCGGTGAGGGCTTGAGAGAGCGGATGAGCCTTAATCCCGAACTTGTCTCTGCCGAACTGAAACTCGGTAGGGCGATCGCCTAAACTATGCCTTAAAGTTTATTAAGCTTCCCCCATCCTCTCGCCCCGCCCATGACCTCGCGCTCTGCCGATGTGTTTTTCACCCGCCCGCTCCAGCTTGCGTTGATTAGCGACGATGCGGTGTTTCGCGGTGGGTTGCGGCTGTGGTTGGAGCAGTTTCCTGAGTTTCGCGTGGGGATTGAGTCTGGCAGTGGAGAAGACGCGCCGCTGCTGATTCGCACGCGCTTGGACACGGGCACAAGCCAGGGCGAAACGGTGGATCTGGTGCTGCTGGACTTGGAACTGGGGCGCACGAATCCGGCGCGAGTGCAGGGATTGGCGCTGTGTCAGCAGTTGCGGGCGATGTTTCCGCAAATCCCGGTGCTGGTGCTGGGTTCCACAGCGGAGCCGATTTTGGTGGATGCGGTGCGGCGGGCGGGGGCGCAGGGCTTTTGCCTGAAGGGGGCGGAACCCGGGGCGATCGCCAAATGCCTGCGGCAAGTGGCCGCGGGGGAACCCTACTGGATGGCCTCCTCTGGGCTAGCGGGTGGTGGCGCAACGGCGGCTCGCGGGCCGGTGCTGTCGCGTCGCGTGTCCCAAGCCAGCTATCTAAAGCGGACGCTGCGCCAGTCGGGGCTAGAGCAAATCGATCAGGCGATCGCCCTGATCACCGCCCAGCTCCGGAGCCGCCGATTGTCGTTTTTGCAGCGGCAGGTGTTGCTGGGGCGCAGGCGAGAGCTGCGGGCAGCGCGGTGGATCGTGCTGCGGATGCTGGCCACGCCGGAACTGCTGGAAACCGTCTCGGAGCCTTCGCTGCCCACGGTTCCTACCCCCCTGGATGCTGTGCCGCCAGACCCCGTGCCCAGCCTCAGCGTCCCTGCTACACCAGCGGCGATTCGCGAAGCGACCCCTACGGGAATCGCCCGTCCAGCATCTTCGTCGCGCCCTGGCCGCTCCCAGCCTGTATCTGGTGCGTCTGTGGGTCAATCGGTTTCTGAGGGAAATCGCCCCACAGCTCTGGCGGCCACACCCCGGCCCGCGCTGACCACAGCCACGGCCCAAGCCTCTCGTGAAATGCGGGCAGTTTTATTTAACCGGGTGCTGGCAACGCTGGAAGGCAATCTGGACAACCTCACCGATTTGCCTCTGGAAACAGACATTTTGCGGAGCGATCGCAAGCGCGAATTGTTTGGACTGGTGCTACGCAAGCTAGACGACCTGCTGGATGACCTGCGGGTGGCAGAAGTACCAGAGCAGCGATTGTCAGACATGCAGCCCCAACTGCTGGCGGATTTGTGGCAGGCGACGACGGTGGAGTTTTTTGGCCGCTATCGCACGCTGGCGCTGTCGGGTCAGGAGGTGGAAATTGCGCCCTACCTGCTGGCCGACCAGGCAATTGTGCAGGCGGATATTCTCAGCAAGATTCCGCTATTCAGCGACCTGTTGGCGCACTTGCTGGTGCAGGCTCCGCTGGTGATCGACGGTGTGCCCTACGCAGCCGGAAATCCCGAAGCGGTGCGGCGGGCTGGGCTGCTGCTCAGCCACACGATGATTCAGATTGCCAACGCTGTCGTGCAGCCGTTGCTCAATCGCTTTGCTGATGTAGAAGACATCAAGCAGTCGTTTTATGACCGTCGGCTGCTGTCGAGTCGGGGCATTGAGCGGTTTCGCAATGACCTGTCTTGGCGCTACCGGATGCAGCGCTATTTCGCAGAACCAAAGGATATTTTTGAGAGTCAATACCGTCTGTTTGTGCTGCGGCTGCGGGGCATTGAGCAGGAATCGATTTACGCCCCCCGCCGCGATGAGCTAGAACAACTGTCGGGCCTGCCCTATGCGGTCACGCTGGCTCTGGAAACGCGGGATGCGATCGCCCCTCGGCTGCGTTCGGTTATCTCTGTGCTGGGCAGCGGCGTGATTTACGTGCTGACGGAGGTGATCGGGCGCGGCATCGGGCTGATCGGGCGCGGCATCATCAAAGGCGTAAACAACGTCGTGCAGGATGGGCGCTATGATCGCCAAGAGCGACGGTATGGACGGAGCCGGGGACGCTAGCTTGGCGAGTTTAAGCAAGATGAGGACATAACGCATTTGAAAGATATTCCAAGATGGGTAAAAGGAAGCGTGCCGCTGGCGCTGCTGGGCGGGCTAGCGATCGCCGCAACCCTAGTTCCCACGCCCACCCCTCCAGAGAAAGAGCCGCAGCCAGAGGAAATCGTGCTGACGCTGCCGCCGCCCCTAGCGAATTTGCCGTTGCCGACCCAGGATCGGCTGATTTCCGAAGACGGGCAGATTGCGATAACGCTGCCGTCGGGCTGGGTCAAAGACGACGAACTGAACGATCGCGCCCAGTTGGAAGCGTCGAACCGGGCAGAGCAGATGTATCTGATCGTGCTGACTCAGCCCAAGGCAGAGTTTCGCGGAATGCCCCGCGAGACCTATGCAGAAATCACGCGCGGCTACCTGACGCGGCGACTGGAAAAATCCGAAGTCAGTAGCCCCACGCCCGTTTCCCAGGTGGGCGGCAACCCGGCCGTGCAGTATCAGGTGCGCGGCTCGCTCAACAACATTGACGTGCTGTATCTGCATACGGTGGTGGAAACGCCGACCCGCTTTGCCCAGATCCTCGCCTGGACACCGCCTGCTGATTTCGAGAAAAATCAGCCGATGCTGCAACAGGTGATCCAGAGCTTTCAAGAACAGCAGGCGGGGAGCTAGACCGGGCTAGACCGTCGGAGTCTGGGCGATCGCCCCTACGTCTCCCCCTCCGCGACCGTCACTGCACGTCACTCGATGTCACAATAGGACAGGATATTTCGGAACGTTAAAAGACGTTAAACGTGCGATGGGTTTTAGAAGCGGTTTGAAAAACATAATGATGCGTCCGGCGATCGCTCAACTTCGGAGGCTTGTGTGGGCAAAGCGATCGCTCTTGCTCGTTCTGGTGTTGGCTAGTATGCTGCTGGGCGGCAATCCGGCGATCGCCAGCCTCACAGATGATCACTACGACGGCAACATCTTCCCGCTCTACGCAGGCAACGGCTCCCTAGTGCCGCCCAGCCTCAAGCTGTCTGACTCGCTCCGCACCCATACGCCTGCCATCCTGGTGCTATACGTAGACGACAGCGCCGACTGCAAGCAGTTTGCCCCCGTCATTTCCCAACTTGATGCCTTCTACGGGCGCGCTGCCGACATCCTGCCCATCAGCATCGACTCTATTCCTGTCAAAGATCAATACGACCCCAGCGAACCTGGCTATTACCTAACGGGCTATGCCCCCCAAACAGTCGTGTTCGACAAGGCAGGCAAGGTGGTGCTGAATGAATCGGGAGTCATTCCCTACGAGCGTATTGACGACGTGCTGCGGGAAGTCTTCAACCTGCTGCCGCGCTCAGAATCCGTCGAGCTAAAGCGCCGCATCGTCAACGAAATCAACACTGAGCTAGTTCCTCAGTAGCTAAGACGGGCATAGAAGGCGAATAGCAGCCTGCCGTCGCTGCCCTGACGAGAAGCACAATTGGCTCCTGAACCTCCTGATCAAATTGCTGAAAGCGCTACAGCGGCTCGGATTGACAATCCAAAATCGCCAATCCAAAATCCAAAATCAAATCGGAAAGTCCTAAGAAATGTAAAATTTAGGAGTAACATTTATCCACGCTGCCGTGACCGCGCAACCCTCGCTGGAATTTGGGCAAATTCGCAAAACCTCTCTGGTCCGTAACATCCTGCAAGATGCACTGACCGTCTTTTGGGGCGATTGGCTTGACTTGCGAGTCCGAATCGCCCAGGTCGCCGCATCGGGCTTGGTTTCGCCGCTGATCTACATTCTCGCCTTTGGGCTGGGGCTGGGCAGTGCCCTCGACTCGGCGATGAAGCCGCCCGTCGGCAATACCTACCTAGACTTCATCCTGCCGGGAATGGTCGCCCTGTCCTCCATGACCATCAGTTTCGGCGGCACAACGTTTTCCATCTGTGGCGAGCGGCTCTACAGCAAAACCTTTGAAGAAATCCTGCTGCTGCCTGTGCATCCCCTGGCGCTGTTCCTGGGCAAGATGATGGCGGGCGTGCTGCGGGGGCTGATGACCTCGGCTTCAGTAATTCTGATTGCGCTGCTGTTTACCCGCAACCTGGGCTTCATCAGTCCGCTGTTTTTGCTGGTGCTGGTGTTGAACTGCGCCGTGTTTTCGGGGCTGGGCGTGATTGTGGGGCTGAATGTGAAATCGCTGGAGGGTGTGGGGCTGCTGAATAATTTTCTGATTGTGCCTATGTCGTTTCTGGGCGCGACTTTTTTTGACCCGCAAACCCTGCCTGCGATTCTCAAGTTCATCGTTTACCTGCTGCCGCTGACCTACACGAGTACTGGACTCCGCGCTGCCGCCTATCTGCCGCTGAGCCAGTTTCCCTGGTACAGTATTCCAGTGCTGCTGACGGTGGCGATTGCCCTCTCTGCCGTCGGCGCATACCAGTTCTCCCACCAGCGAGACTAGCGCCCAGAAGCCCCAGCCTGGACACTGAACCCCCTTTAACCCGATACATCGCTAATCTTCTAATCTAATCTTCTGAATCTAATGTCGTCCGACGATCTCCGCGCTGCCCGCCTCGAAAAAGCCACCCAACTACGCGAACTGGGCTTCAATCCCTACGGCTATCGCTGGGATGTCACGCACCACGCTGCGGAGTTGCAGGAGAAATATGCGGATCTGGCGGCAGGGGAAGAGGCGGAGGTCGTCGTGTCGGTGGCGGGGCGCGTGATGAATCGTCGCGTCTTTGGCAAACTGGCTTTTTTCACGCTGCAAGACGAAACGGGCACCATTCAGCTTTATCTCGACAAAAAGACCATCGAAGCGGGCATGGCAGACCTCGACCCGCAGGCGTTTGACCATCTGAAAACGTTGACCGATGCGGGGGATATCCTGGGCGCAACGGGCACCATCAAGCGCACCGAGAAGGGCGAGTTGTCCATTAACGTGCAGCGCTATTCCATCCTCACCAAGTCGCTGCAACCCCTGCCCGACAAGTGGCACGGGCTGACGGATGTGGAAAAGCGCTACCGTCAGCGCTATGTGGATTTGATCGTAAATCCAGAGGTGCGGGAGACGTTTCGACGGCGATCGCTCATCACCACTGCCATCCGTCGCTTTCTCACCGACCGGGGCTTTATCGAAATTGAAACGCCCGTGCTGCAATCGGAGGCAGGGGGAGCCGAAGCGCGGCCGTTCATTACCTACCACAACACGCTGGAGATGGATTTGTATCTCCGCATCGCCACCGAGTTGCATCTGAAGCGGCTGGTGGTGGGCGGCTTCGAGAAGGTGTTTGAAATCGGGCGCATCTTCCGCAACGAGGGCGTTTCCACCCGGCACAATCCGGAGTTCACCTCCATCGAGGTTTACCAAGCCTACGGCGATTACGAGCAGATGATGACGCTGACGGAGGAGATGATCGTCGCCGCTGCCAAGTCAGTCCTCGATGATTTGAAAATCACCTACCAGGGGCAAGCCATTGACCTGAACCCGCCTTGGCGCAGAGTCACGATGCACGAGCTAGTGCAGGAACACACGGGGCTGGATTTTACCCAGTTCACAACGCTGGAGGAGGCAAAAGAAGGGGCGATCGCCGCTGGTCTCAAAGATTTAGACAAATGCGACTCGATCGGTCGCCTGCTGGTAGAAGCCTTTGAGCAAAAGGTCGAGGCGACGCTGATTCAGCCCACCTTTGTTACAGACTACCCGGTCGAAAACTCGCCCCTGGCCAAGGCGCACCGCAGCAAACCCGGCCTGGTGGAGCGATTCGAGCTATTCATCGTAGGGCGCGAAACGGCAAATGGCTACTCTGAGCTAACCGATCCGGTGGATCAGCGTCAGCGCCTCGAAGCCCAGGCTGCTCGAAAGGCCGCAGGCGATCTAGAAGCCCACGGTGTAGACGAAGACTTTCTGATGGCGCTGGAGTATGGGCTGCCACCCACGATGGGCATGGGCACAGGCATCGACCGCCTTGTCATGCTGCTGACCGATTCTGCCAGTATCCGCGACGTGATTGCCTTCCCCCTGCTAAAGCCGGAGGCAAAAGAGGAGTAATGGGGGAGGAATGGGCAAGTTAGGACTCGCCCGAACAGTCGCTCACTTTGTCCGTTTCGCCGTTTTCTTGGCTTTCGATTCTGCGACTTCGGACACAGCGGCGGCCACCCCTTCCTCCACCGAAGTTTGCAGGTGCGCTTCTAGAAACCAAAGGCGCTTGTCGATATCCCGCGAGATCTCGGTGTACAGGTCAGCCGTATCGGCATCACCCAATTCATCGGTCGCGTCGATGGACTCGCGCACCAGCTTTCCGTAGGCAGCATAGCGCTCTGCCAAAGCGATGACGTGATCTTTGCCGTCCAAAATGTCGAAGGGATACTCTGACAGAATAGACTGAGATGCCGCGGTGCGAGCAGTTCCAACGGCTAGCCCGCCCAGCGCCGTGACGCGCTCTGCCACCATGTCCACGTACTCTTCTAGCTCCGAAGCCATCTCGTCAAATAGCTCGTGCAGTTGGTAGAACTGTAATCCCTTGACGTTCCAGTGAGCCTGCTTGACCTGGGTTTTCAAATCCAGCGTCGAGGCAAGGGAGTGATTCAAAATAGCAATGACTTTTGTGCGAATTTCGGAGGAAAGGTCAATCCGGGTTGCGTAAAGCGGTTGGCTTTTGCCGTTTGTGCTGCGACCGTTGCTGCCCATGAGCCTGCATCCTGGCTAGAGGTTCAAGCACTCAGCATAGCGTATTCCCTCTGGTTACAAACAGAATGTTGCTACAAACAGGATGTTGTTACAAACGGGTGTTGCGAACAGGTGTTACGAACAGAACTCGTAAACAGCCTGTAAAACAAAATGGTTCTGTCCAACAGAATGGTTATTACGTAAAGCACAGGGTCGATAAACGACGCACCTCTGGGCGCTAGGCAAGCTGATCCCACGCCTGCGAGACGATATCGCTGAGCCAGCGCCGCAAATCAGCATCCAGCAGGCGATCGTCCGCCATGACCTCGGCGGTGAGATCTTCCAGCGTTTGTCCCTGCGATCGCGCGACGTAGATGACTCCGGCGATCGCCGCTGCCACCAGCTCATCGTCTACGGGCTGCTGGCGGAGGGCAACGACTTCTTGAGAACTACTCGGAATGGGATAATTCATAGTCAGGCAGAAATGCCCCAGGTAATCACAAGACACCCTCTTGGGCTTGAGGTTCTCAGACTTGAGGTTCTCAGGCTTGAGGTTCTCAGAGCTTAGAAGCTGGATGACGGGAAGCCTTAAATGGCTGGCAGGTCAAAAGGTAAAATGAGAAGTCTTAAACTTTCTTCAAGCGCTCTGATTGTATTGGTGAAGTGTAGCGCAATTTTCAATTCTGTCAACTCTGCCTCCTTAATGAACTTGCCCAGTGAACTTGCCAGTAAGCTTGCCCAGTGAATTCGCCAGCCGTTATCAACGTCATCGGATGAAAGATTCTTTAACAGAGCTACTTTACTTAGAGGTGCCTACGCCTGACCTGGATGCCGTGCGTCGCTGGCTTCATCACCAGTTTCAGCCCGCCGTCGGCAATACCACTGCCACCCCCGATGGGTTCCTGATTACGGCGGAAACTGTCGCCAGAAGCGGTTCCAGCGGCAACTTGGGAGATGACTTCCTCGACGCGCCAGTGCTGTCTGGGTTTGTCTGGTCGGTGCAGCGCACAACGTATCTCAAGGTGTTTCGCTGGGGCGATCGCCCCTTTCCTGGCGAGAGAACCGTTTTGCAGCAGTTGACCCAGGCGCTCCGGGTTCAGTTTCCCCAGCGCTACCCCGCGCCGCCGCAGGTTGACCTGTCTCATCAATCTATCTTTGAGGCCCTAGCGCCCCATTATCCCCAGACGGTGAAATACTTTCAGCGCATTCCGAACGGGGAGTACGACTTGAACCGGGTCTACTGGTGGGAGCAGCGCTGGCGCGAGAGCGTGCGAAATCCCCAGCATCCCAAGCAGGTCGTGTTTGCGGTCGAAGCAGTCGAAGCGGTCGAAGCGGTCGAAGATACAGGGACGCAACCTGCCTACGACCTGATTTACATCGGCGGAGCGCTGGGCATTATTCACGCGGCGGTGATGGCGCGACGCGGCTATCGGGTGCTGCTGATCGAGCGGCTGCCCTTTGGCCGGATGAACCGCGAGTGGAATATTTCGCGGGCCGAGTTTCAAAGCCTGATCGACCTGGAGCTGTTCACACCTGCCGAGTGTGAGAGCGTAATTGCGCGGGAGTATGTAGACGGCTTCAGCAAGTTCTTTGATGCCAACAATCCGCCCCAGGCAAAAGCGCCCGTGCTGCATACGCCAACGGTTTTGAATGTGGGCATTGATGCAGAAAAGCTGCTAAAGATCTGTGGCGACAAACTGCGGGCGGCGGGCGGCGAAATCTGGGATGAAACCGAGTTTGATCGGGTGGACGTTGCGCCTGGTGGCGTGACGGTTTATGCAAAGCAGTTGCCAACGGGCACATCCCGCGTGGCAACTGGGCGGCTGCTGGTGGACGCAATGGGCACGGCTTCCCCCATCGCGTGGCAACTGAATGGCGATCGCACGTTTGACAGCGTATGTCCCACGGTGGGCGCGGTGGTCGAGCGCGGCTTTGAACCGGGCGTATGGGATGCCCGCTATGGCGATGTGCTGTTTAGCCACGGCGACATTTCCCGCGGGCGACAGTTGATTTGGGAACTGTTTCCGGGGCGCGGGGAAGAACTGACTTTCTATCTGTTCCACTACCACCAGGTGCATCCCGACAACCCCGGCTCTTTGCTGGAAATGTACGAGGATTTCTTCGCCATCCTGCCAGAGTATCGCCGCTGCGATCTGGATAAGCTGACCTGGCGGAAGGCTACGTTTGGCTACATTCCAGGCCATTTCAGCGGAATCAAGAGCGATCGCCGCGTGGCCTTCGACCGCCTGATTGCCATTGGCGATGCGGCATCGCTCCAGTCGCCGCTGGTGTTCACGGGCTTCGGATCGCTCGTGCGAAACTTGCCCCGGCTCACGGACTTGCTCGACACTGCCCTGCGCCATGATCTGCTGCAAGCCTCCCACCTGGAGCAAATTCGCGCCTTCCAGAGCAACATTGCCGTCACCTGGCTGTTTTCCAAAGGCATGATGGTGCCAACCGGGAAATGGGTCGCGCCGCAGCGGGTCAACGCCATGCTCAACACGTTCTTTGGCATCCTGGCAGACGAAGATCCTGAGGTGAGCGATCGCTTTATCAAAGACCGTGCGGGTTGGGTGCCGTTTAACCGCATGGCGCTTAAAGCGGCTCGCACTAATCCCGCACTGCTGCTGTGGATTTGGGAATTGGCGGGCCCAGCAGACCTGCTGCGCTGGGTCGGCAGCTATCTCAGCTTCACGCTGGCTGCACTCCTGAGCTGGCTATTTCAATGGCTACCAGGGTTTGCCCGCCAGATCCAGCCCTGGCTGGAACCACGCTATCCGTCGCTGTGGCTGTGGATACTCGCCCGGAGCTATGCACTCACCTATGGGATGGGGCAACCTCCGCCGCCTTCTAGCGCTGCTGCGTCCGCATCCAGTGCCCTCCCGCTTTCTCTGAAAACGCCAGTGGAGCCGAGATCCTAGATACTGCTTCGGTAGTCAAGGGCGTGTTTTGAAGCCCTTTGATCCCCCCTAGCCCCCTAAAAAAGGGGGGAACCGAGCCGAACCGCCCCTTATTAAGGGGGATTTAAGGGGGATCGACTCAAGGCAATCAACGACCTAGAAAGCTTTAAGACACTGCCTAGCAAGCTGAGCGGCTCTTAAATTTCCCACCCCCGGCTGATCGTTTTTTACCCTTAGGAGGGTACTCTTTTGCTTGCTAAGCTAGCTCAAATGCAGTCCCAAACCCTTTGTAAAAGGGAAATTGCGCGACCTGCATTTGGTGTCTTGGCATTTTCAAAAGAAGTTTGAAACCAGTTCTGCTGCTGTTCCCGAAAGCCCACTAAACAAGCTCTACTTGCAAGCTCTACTCGTGTAGTTTCGCTGTGCAATTGGCTTGTGCATAGCTTGTGCAATTGGTGCAATTAACTTGTGCAAACTGCCCAGACAAGTTTGGAGGTTTCTGCGGCCACATTCCTTAACACTGTTGATTTGATATATTAAACTCTGATATCACTGATGCCTGGTGTTATTCATAACTGGCTTTAGAGATCTGTACTGATGGTCATTCGTGCCCGCATTAGCAAATTTTCGTGTTTTCCCTGTTGATTTTGCGCTGTTCAATTGTTAACACTGTGGTTTCTTGAGTTGTTTTCTAAGCTACCGCTTTGGGCTTGGGGTGGGGTCAGGGGCGATCGCCCATCTAGCTTTTTCTAGCACCCAGCGTATCCCCAGAGTCAGCGTCAGCGTTTCCTTAGAGAGTGTGTCTCCCCCAGAGGGTTTCCCTGAATTGCTTCCCTCATCCGATTTCTCCACGGCAGCGTCTCTGTTCCTGTCGTCCTCGGCTTCAGGCGCAGTCAATCTCGTTTCGTAAATCCCAACGTTTATCTACCAACCCGTCCCACAAGGAAGGTAAGAGGAAGGCAGCTATGTCAACCCGCAAGTTCACCAGGGCCATCCACAGCGGCTTGAATCAGGTTCATCGTGCCGTCACCCAGCGTATCCAGCGAGGCATTCGGCGCAGTGTCCTCTGGCTATTTCACAACTGGCTCAGCCTAAATCGCGCTTCAGCCAAGGCTGGCTTTGTGCTGCCAACAACTATTTTGCTGCTGCTGGTGGTGCTGTTGACGGTTGGCTCGATTGGCTATCGCACCTACACGCGCACGGTGCAGACGATTGGAGAACGGCAGCAGCGCGTCGTTTATAACACCGCCACGCCCACGATTGACCGTGCCAAGGCAAAGCTGGAATATTTGTTTGACCCCCGCCGCGACCCCCGCTTCCCCAGTGGTATTCCATCGGAAACTTGGCTGCTGGGGATGATGCTAAACACAGGTACAGCCGTTCCCGGAACAACTGTCACCGTTCCTCGTCATCCTTCCAGCTTGGCGAACCCGACCTTTGACCCCTACACACTGCCAGGTGAAACGCGCATTGACCTGGACGGAGACGGCCTTGTGGACAATGCGTGGCGCTATCCCACCGACACCGATGGCGACGGCACGAATGACGCAACGGTTGCCTACTCAATTCTCTACAAAACCGACCTGAACAATATTCAAGACACCAGTGACACTGCGATTCGCGGCAGTGGCACAAACCCAGGGCGGGCACGTCGCCAAGAGGTTCGCAACGGCCCCCTGAGCAACAACAGTTCTCAAAATAACGCCTGCTCTACCGGAGCCGTCGCCGCAACCGCTGACGGTGTGGGACGGGGCTGGCTACCAGATGGCAACAATACCTCCTTGCTGCGGAAAAACTTCCAGGTTGACGTATATGTCCAGCCCAATACGCCCAACCGACCTGTGGCAGCGCTGGAGTTTCAGCAAGACCGCACAGTGGAGCAGGGTAACAAATGGGGAGCCTGGTTTCGCAACGACCTGGAGATCTTCCCTGGTCCTCCGTTTAACTGGAACGGCGCGATGCACTCCGAAGGCAACATCATCATTGGCAACGGCAGTTTCCGGAGCTACATGATTAGCTCTCGGTTTTCATGCCTCTACAGCGCCGATGCCTCGGAGGTGAGTACGGTGGAAACCAAAAACGCTGCTGGGCAAATCGATTTTCGAGGGCAATTCCTAGCTGCGAAGCTGAACAACAACAGCAGCCTCAATGACGACAACTCAACGTTTGAGCTTTATGAGGGCTATGGGATTAATCCCAGCAACGCAAACCTCACCCCAGGAACGCACTCGGTCAACTTGGGAAATAACACCCCCGTAGACTACGCGCTAGACCCAGTTATTTTGCAAACTGAGGCTCGGTCTGCCTCACGGGGCTTGGCAAACCCCACCGCTTCGCGTCCTGGCTGGGCAGGTACAGTCCTCAATCGAAACGGTCAGGGACGATTGATTCAGCCGCCGCAGGAAAATCCGCCTTATGTGGATGATTCCTATCGCGCTGATGACCGCTATGGGCCCAAGCCGACCTATGGCGGACGCGAAGACGACCCGGCGACTTCAATCCCAGGTTTGATTGGGGAGCAAATTCCCACCACCCAAACTCGACTCGTCGGCAATACGCCCGGCGTTGGGCAGGATGAAAGTGCGGTGGGTCTGGATGGCTATTGGGAACGCCGCGCCCGCAACGAAGGAATGCGGATCATCGTCGGGCAGCGCTTGGAACTGGGGGATGCCGCAGGCTGGGGTGGCCCGTTCCCCAGGGACACGGCGATTCATGAACCCCTGAAGCCCTGGCCAGGTTGCTTGACGAACAATGCAAACCGCTGTAACGAAGCTCGACAGCGGCGATCGCTCTACGACAACCTTCCCGCTGTACAGGGGGCCGCGATCTACCATCGGGACACAGCAGAAACCTCCGCCGACCGCGATCGCCCTGCGGCCTGTCTTGCCCTCACGGTTCACCCTGGCACGGCAGGCACGCTCGACCGCAGTGCCACCTTCGAGAACCTGGCGCTCAATCTCGAAGCCGGATTTTCGGCACCCTACAATACCCCAGGTTCAGTCATTTCTGACTTTTTGCGGGGACGTGGAACCAATGGATGGGAATACAACCTCCCGCCTGCCAATGCGTTCAGTGCGCTAAATACGCCAACCATGCTGGCGCTGCAAAACCTAGCCAACTTCGCGGGCGATCCGCGCGGCGGCGCACCATCCTTCACGCCTGTTCAAGATCAGCAGGTTCACCCCTACCCCTGGTTCTCGATGTGGGGCGACTTCTCAATCCTGCGTCGAGTCATTGCTCGGATGGCGGCAGGTACGTCTTTTGCGAACCTCAGCCCAGCAGATAAGTCTACGCTGTATACCTCTGCCTGCACGATGGGGATGCTGGCCTATCAGCTGGACTATTTGGAAAAATTTGATCCGAATGCGGCGGGGGTGCCTCTGGGGAATGCCTATGCAACTCAGGCAGATGAAAACGCGGCCTTCACCAATCCAGCTTTGTCTGCCCAGTTCTACGCAGGGCTTCGAGGTGTCATTCGCGCCCTCGATCGCGGAGTCAGCCCCTTTGGCCCGCTTTCGGCAGCCAATAGCAACGACTTTGGCATTATGGTGAAGGATCGAGGTGCTATTGAACGTCCGCGATCGCCCGAAACCGTCATTGCCCTGATGCAGCAGTGGCGCGATCAGATTGTTGCATCTGGAACGCCCTACAGTTTCCCCAATGGCGGTGGAACCCTGACGGCTGACCAGATGAACAACTACATCCGACTGGCTCAGATGATCATTTCCAAAGAGCAGGTCGCGCGCGATCGCCAGTGGGGTTTCTTTGGCTACGATAACCTGGCTGACTCAGCGGAAACCTACGCTTCCCGCGCGCCTGGAGGGGCGGTGCAGGTTGCAGGCTTCTATGGCGATGGCAAAACTTGCCGCGAGATGTGGGCCAACAATGGTGTTAACTCTGGTGATTCCATCAAGTATCTCTGCTCTAATCGCCCCTTCTATCCTTCGCTCTATAACCTGTTTCCCACGCTGGGGGGTGCGCTGGATACCGGCACGGGCGCTCACCCGGATGCCGCAGGCCCGCTAGCAAACGGCGGTGGCACTGTTGCTCGTGACCAAGCTGATGCGGCAAACGATGCCTATCTGCTAGCTCGCAATGCCAGCGTCACCTATCAGCCGGTGCGCCCAGAAACGGTGCGCCTGCTGCCTCGTCCTGCTGCAAGCTGGGTGCTGCCGTTTGAAAACCTGACGGCGGCTCCTGCGGGCAGCACAGCCGAATTAACCCCAAATAACAACCGCGACACTCTGATTAAGGTCTGTATCACAGAGAATTGCTCTCGCTATAGCTTGGGAGGTAGCCCCACCAACGGCACTTTCCGCCGCGTTGGCTTCAAAGATGCTGCCTTGATGAACGGTCGTGAACTGCTCAGCGTGCGCGTACTAGACGTGAATCTAGATTTGCTGCGTCGGGCTACAAACGGACTGACGAGCGATCGCTGGCTACCTGTCACAGGGATTGTCTACGCCTTCCGCGAAGATGCTGTCTCTGAAGCAACGATTGTCCGTCCCTCTCCGGCGGACTGGCCAAGCTGCGATACTGAACAGAACCTACGGACAGACGCAACTTGTCGGATGAATACAGGCGTTAACGCATTCACGTCAACTGACCCACCCTTGAACGAAAACAATGGGGTGACACCGAAACCTGTGGACTACTACCCCGACCCGGATCGTCGTCCAAACGGGTTCCGTCTCAAGAACGGCTCTCGGCTTGATCGTCCCGGAGATAACGGGCGTGGCTTGTCCTTTATCTCTGACAATCCGGTTTACATCCAGGGCAACTTCAACCTGCACCAAAATGCTGCTGGAACTGAACTTCAAGAGTTTACGAATCTGTTGACTTACGACGCACAGCAGCGATACGCCAACTTCCACAACCGCACCCTGGCTCAAATTGATACCAACTTTGCCCGTGCCGGAGATTTGTGGCGACCCAGCGAGGTTCTGGCAGACGCGATCACGATTCTGTCGGACAACTCCTGCGACGGCAGTATGCAGGATGCCTTCCTGACCGTTGGGGTCGGGCAAGCTGCAACCCTGGCTGATGCGCGCAATGGTGCAAGAGTGGGTGCAACCTCTGCTCGATACGGCTGTCAGGGAAATGGCAATCGCACGACCTATCTAAATTTCTCGCGCCCTAGCGATGCAGGACCTGCCTCTGCTGCGTTTGCCACGGGCACGACTGCTGCCGCACCAAATACGCTCGACGTTGTTCGAGATCAGAACGGTAACCCGACCGCACGCTGGATGCGAACCAATTACGCAGACAGCATGTTCAGAACGCTGGCAACAGCGACGCTAAAGCCCCAAGAAGGTGACTCTCCCATCATTGTTCATCCGCAGGGAGTCCCTCTTCGTGCTGTTCTGGGGGTCACTGCGAACCCTCGCTACTTGGGAGCCTACTATCCGATTGAGGATAACCGTCCTCTGATTCCAGCGTTGCCAAATACGCGGGTGAATTCCATCATCATCAGTGGTCTAGTTCCCTCTCGCGCAAACCAGTCCTACGGCGGATTGCACAACTTCCCTCGATTTAATGAGGACTGGACAAACAACTCGCCCCTGTTCATTTCGGGTTCGCTACTCCAACTGAGCTTTAGTCAGCAAGCGACAGCTCCCTTTGACCAGGATGCCTGGGAAGTGGGGACAAACCCAGTGGTCAATGAGGCAATTCGCTATTACGTGCCGCCGCTGCGACGCTGGGGGTATGACGTGGGTCTACAGCTTGCGCCAGCGGGGCCAATCGCCCAGCGATTTGTCACCGTTCGCTCAATCCGAAGCGAGTTCTATAGCGAACCACCTGCCAACGACCCCTATATTCGGCAGCTTTGCGACGCAATTCAGGGCGCGTTGCCCGCTGCTAACCGTCGTCCGTGTCCTGCGTAATTGAGAGGTCAATCACCATGAAATTCTCAACTGCGAACTCTCCAACGCTCGACGCTGAGAGAACAAATGCAACGAGCTGCGTTTTTGCCAAGGCGTTGAGCCAGTGCGTCCGACGGCTTCAGTCCTTATCCGGCTCGAACCGCTCGTCCGAGGCAGGCGTGACTTTGCTGGAATGTCTGGTGGGCATTGCGATTATTGCCGTAACCGCGACGCTGATCTTGCCGCCGTTGTTCATTGCGTCTGCCTCGCGGGCGCAGAACCGCCGCGCTGAGCAAGCGTTTCAAATCGCCCAAGACGAGATCGATCGCATCCAGGCGCTGGTTGCCAGCGGCCGACACAATGCCACAAATCTGCCTGCATCAGCAGGGGCATTCACAAACGGCGCAAACGTTGGCCCGCCAACAGGGGTTGCGGGTGTGCGGAAATGCGTCAATACGGGCTTAGCCAATCAATACACTGGCACGGGGGTAGGCGTACTCCAGGCTATCCCGATAGATATCGACGGCATTACGGTGAACGGCGACCCCTGTGCGCCTGAGTTTTATATGCAGGTATTTCGCAGCGTCAGCCCAAATGACACCGCTCCCGGCGGCACAAGGCAAAACAGCTTCATTCTGGGCGTTCGCGTCTACTCAGCAATTGCTCGAGACAACTTTGGCAGCATGACGACTCCGGTACAGCCTGCGGCGCTAAACATCACCTCTGGCACGGGCAGTCAGCGGGTACGTCCGCTGGTGGCGCTGTATCCGCGCATGACCTGGAGCGATCAGGGGACGACGCTTTGTCAGCTTCACCAGCAGGGCGGCACGCCTTGTCCCTGATGCATGGCGCACTTCAAGGGCTACTTTGGGAGATGTGAACCTGGTGATGGGATTTGGCTAGTTCCTTGAGTCGATTAGTCCGTCTACTGAATCGAAGGTTATGTGAATGCCGCGTGACTTGTCGCAAATATCCGACAAGTATCTAGCGAGCATCTGGCGAACATCTGGCGAACATCTTGAGAAGAGCAGCGACTATGGCTAAAACGGGGATGGGGGAGCGTCTGGCAGCAGGGATTAGGGGGTTGTTGAAGCGGCGGCGAAGTTCTCCAGCGGCTTCGACGGCAGGTTTCACGATCTCAGAACTGCTCGTTGTCGCGATTATCAGCAGCATTATCGTTTCGGGGCTGATGTATCTGGTGGTGGAACTGCTGACCGCCGATCAGCGCGAGGCATCTCGCTCGGAAACCCAGCGAGAAATGCAGCAAGCCCTGGATTACATTTCTGCGGAACTGCGCGAGGCGGCGTTTGTCTATCGCGGACGCTGTTTGGGCGCGGGTATTGCGGCCAATCCGGCTGCTGTGCCTCCGGAGCCGGGCTGCCCTGGGTTGCAAAATGCGCTGAATGGCGTACTGCCTGCCAATAGCACACCCGTTATCGGCTTTTGGAAGCAAGATCCTCTGCCCAACGCGCTGCGGGAGCGCTGCCGAACTACCCAAGTTGTGGCAGGCAATTATCCAGTGCCCTGCGTTACGGGTAGTTCCTATTCTTTGATTGTGTATGCACTGACGACGAGCAACACAGGAATTTGGCGGGGGCGGGCGCGAATTGTGCGGTATGTGCTGCCGGAGTTTACAGGTTCGGGCGCGAACTGGAGTAAAACAGGGGGCTATACGGCTCCAGCCAGTGGCTCGTTTGCTTCGTGGCAGCCTGCTACTGGAGAAGCACTTGGGGGCAATTGGGCCGTTCTGGTGGATTTTGTGGATGACGGGCAAGCGGCGAATGCGCTGGGTGTGCCTGCGCCGAACTGTCCAACTGGATATAACATTTCTCCAGAAACGGCGGCTACAACCTACCGGGGCGGGCTGTATGCCTGTGTGACGAATGAAACGTTGACCAGCCAATTCCGAGACGTTTCGCTGTTTATTCGGGGGAATGCCTTTGGGCGACCAGGCATTAATTCAGACCGCGAGTTTACAACGACATTGCAAACGCGCGTGTTGGGTCGTGCTGTGCTGGAGCGGAATCCGTCTGGTGCGGGGCCCTAGCGCAAGGTTTGTTCTGCTTTCTCAGTTCGGTTCAGTGTGAGCGGTATCCCAGTCTCAGGAGGCGCGTGATGAATTGGTTTTTGCAGCGGTCTTTTGGGCGATCGCCCTCAGCCCAGGTTGGATCAGATAAACCCGATAAACCCGATAAATCTAGTAATCAAGCAGCAGCAGCAGGGTTTACTCTGACCGAAGTCATCGTGGTGGTGGTGCTGATATCTGTTTTAGCGGCGATCGCAGCTCCCAGTTGGGTGGCCCTGCTGAATCGTCAACGATTGGGCAACGCCACTAATGACGTGCTGCAAGCCCTCCGTCAGGCGCAGGACGAAGCCATTCGGACGCGCTATCCCAAGCAGGTGACCCTGAATACAGGGGCAAACCCGACCATTAATGTGTTGAGCGAAGTCCGGAGGATTGGCCAGGGTAGTGTTGGGATGACGGTTACTCCTACTGCTGCAACTACCATTACGTTTGGAACTACGGGTGGCCCTATTGCTGGCCCTCAGGACATTACGCCTGCCACCAACTTGCCGATTGTAATTACGCTGTCGGTGCCCGCGACCGGAGGGGTGCGGCGTTGTGTGGTGATTGAGACGCTATTGGGCGCAATGCGGACGGCCAATCAGGGCGAAAATGGCTGCTCTTAATGAGCGTGTCATCCCATTACTCTGCGGGTTGCAGATAGATCTGGCTGAGGATAATCCGCAGGCGATCGTAGTCGTCTTTTAAGATTTGGCTGAGGCTGCGGCCGGCTTGCACCAGCCAGGGGCGATCGCCCTTTCGCAGTTGGTAAATATCGCGGATGGCGGCGGCGATCAGCGCTTCGACGGGGGCATTGCTCACTTGCAGCAGCGTCCGCAAAAAGTCGAACTGTTCGCTGAAGTGGATGATTTCTGCGGGCGTGCAGGCATAGACCGCTTGGTGAATCTGGGGCGGGCGTGGCGGCAAATGCTGATAGACCGTCTCGCTGAGGCGGGTCTTGCCATTGCGACCGGAAGCGCGGGGACGAAAGCCAACGATCGCCGCCCGAAACTCCGTTTTCAGCATGGCAAAGATTTGCGGCTGCTGCTCTCGCAGGTCGGCAAGCGACAGGCCCAGCGCCCGCGCCCGGTGGACAGAATCGATGGGACTGGTGGTGGCGTGATAGACCACCGCATAGATTTGATTGCCCGATTCTTCGTCGCTGGACTTGACCCAACTGCCAAAGGGCGGCATCACGGCAAAGTTCAAATCATCTGGCTCCAGGCATTGGGCCAGAAACTCCGTGGTGGCGGTTTCGATGACTTCGGCTAGGTAATCGGGCGATCGCGTTTGGTGAGCAGCATCCGGCAGCGGCAGGCGCATCGGTCAACCATCCAGAGTTCAAGCATGAACGAATGCTCTGGGCTTAAGTTTCAAACTTGAGCTTCAAGCCTAAGTTTCAAACTTGAGTTTCAAACTTGAGTTTCAAACTTGAGTCCAGAATCTTTCTCATTCATACCGCAACTAGCGTACAAATGCACTTTTTCAGGCGAGTTTGTACAAGTTTATCCAGGATTTGAGCAGCATCTGCTTCATTATCTGCACTGTTTCTGTGCAAAATCCTATCTAGAACACTGCGCTCTAGAACATTGCGCCTACTTCCCTTTTTTGCGGCCTGCTGTTGCGTCTACTAGCTCCAGTTCTGACAGACGAAAGGTGATGAGCTTGTCCCAGTTTCCGCCTTCAAACAGCACCGCTGCTTTGCCATCGCTGATGCGCTGCACCAAGCCTTGAAAGCCATAGTAAGTGTCATCCACATTTGTTACGCGAACCGCAGAACCTGGCAAAATCAGCATCGTAAAAAATCCCCAGTCAAACGCGATACAGTAGGCGAACTGTCAACGATTAGGCAACGGTTAGGAACCATTAGGTAACCGTGACACCCGCCAGCAGTTTACGGCGGATACTCTTCAAGTGAACCGTCTGATACTCAGGGTAAAGGATTCTGTCCCTCAAACGTAGTTTGAAATCGTAATCGTTGCGATTAGGAAATCCTCAGGGTGAGAGCTTGGCTTTGCCCCAGCGGTTGGTTTTGTACCAGTGGGCGATCGCCGGGACCCAGGCTTCAAAATGGGGCCAGACCAGTTCGCAGAGCTGGCGAATTTCGAGTTGGGCATCGGCTTTGGAGCGCAGGTCGAGCAGATGACAGAGCGATCGCACGTTGAAGCTCATAACCCAGTGCTGGCGCGTGTCCATCGGCAGCAGCCCCGCAGCATGTTCTTCGGAATAGCCTGCATCTATCTTGCGGGCGTAGTGCTGAAGCATTTGGGTGGCCAGAGCCATGTCGGCCTGGCGATCGCCCTCGGTGTAGGTGTAGCGCTTGCCCTGGCGATCGCGATACTCACCGACCGGACGAAAATACACGAGCGATTCCAGGTCTTCTACGGTAGGATTTTGGGCAAACTCACAAAACCGGACGCTGGTATAGCGGAGGCTTTGTACCGAAAAATGCACGCCGACGCGGTGGCGGGTAATTTGCTGCATCGTGCGATGATTAAACCCGATGACGTTCAGCGAAATCTGCGGCGCTTCAAACGGACTCCAGTGGCCGCGATCGCCTGCCAGCAGGTGCTTCACGGCATATTCCCCAGCTTTTTCTTCGTTGGGTGCGGGGTCATCGATGGCCGGGCCCTCGCAAACGCATTGGTGAGCCGACCGCCAGATGAGGCGCTGGGGGTTGGGGGTTTGCTCCAGCAACTCGATCCGAAAATATTTATCCATGAGCGCGTGTATGCTTGATCAAAACTGCATTATAGGCGATCGCACCAGGCTGCTCAGGGGCGTTCCTCGTCAAGATTTAAGCTTTGTCTGGGTGCTGCTTGATTAACCCAAAAGATGGTTTTAGCCCTTTTAGGCTGAGTCCAAAGCGTGGTTAATGAGGGCTGTTCCCTCCTGTCTGTGATCCTGAGAACATCCCCTTTGTATGGTCTAAGCCTATACCTTTAGGCGGAACGATTTGAGATAAAACCCTTAGGGTGCCTTCTGCTTTTTGTTTAGAGTTTTAACTATGCGTGTTTCCTGTGGCTCAATCGGTTGTTTTCTGGGCAGCTTGCTGTGGCTGGGTGCAGCATCTATGGGTGCAGCATCTACAGGTTCAGCATCTATGGGTGCAGTGTCTAGAGGTTTGGAAGCACCAGATACGGTATTCACAAGTGCAACATCCGCAACACCCACAGAGACCGTGGCACAACTGCGCTCTACGCAGCGCTCCATCCAGGCTCCGCAGCAAACCCCGCAGCGCGTCGCGCAAGCCGAAGCAGGGGTTGCGGAGCTAAACTGGGGACTGCAACTGATTCAGGCGGGGCAGGTAGAAGGGGCGATCGCCGCCTTTCGGCAGGCCGTGCAGGTCAATCCGCAACTGGCTCCCGCGCACTATAACCTGGGCCTGGCGCTGCGACAAACGGGACAGCTTCAAGCGTCGGCGGAGTCGTTTTATCGCGCTGCCCAGGCCGATCCTGGCTTTGCGCTGGCCTTTGCAAACCTGGGTGCAGCGCTGCTGGAGGGCAACAATCTCGACATTGCCAATCAGTATCTCCAGCGGGCGGTGCAGCTTGATCCAAATCTGGGGCTGGCGTATTACAACCTGGGACTGGTGCAGCGGCGACGGGGCAATGCAGCAGCGGCGATCGCCAGCTTTCAGCGGGCCGCCCAGCTTACGCCCACTGCGCCAGAACCGTCCTACTACCTGGGGCTGACGTATCAAGATCAGCAGCAGTTGGCGCTGGCAGCCCAGGCCTTTCAGCGGGCGATCGCCATCAACCCCCGCTACGCCGAAGCTTATTACAGCCTGGGTTCCGTCCTCATGCAGCAGGGCGACCTCGGCAGCGCCCTCAATGCCTTCCGCCGCTCGACCGATGCCAATGCGACCTACGCCAATGCCTACTATGGCGCAGGCCTGGTGTTTCTTCAGCAGCAAAACTACGCCGAAGCCCAGCGCGTCTTGCAGCACGCCCGCGATCTCTACAGTTCTCAGGGCAACGCCCAGTGGGCCAACAGCGCAGCCCAACTGCTTCAGCAGGTGCCGCGTTAGCGGGGGAGATGCTCGATTTTGGATTTTGGATTGGTGATTTTGGATTGACGACTTTGAACTGGCGATTCCAGCCAGACGATCAACAAAAGTGGCCATAAGAGGCCATAAACAAAAGAGGCAACTGCCTTAGAACTTGCAGCTACCTCTTCTAATGGGCGATTCAAAGTAATGGGTGATTCAAAGAATGTAGCAAAGCTTAGAGCGAAGTGTAGATGGGTTCCTAGCAGAAACCTATGTCTGAAGCTCACTCGCTAAAGCTCACTTGCCAAAGTTTACTTGCTGGCCATGAACGCTTTGACTTGGCGGAGGGCAGCTTGGCCAATGTTGTAAACCGCCCAGCTACCAGCAAGAATCACGGGCAACAACACAATCAGAACACGCCAGTCCATGTCGATATCCTCCTCTATAAGTTTTGTGAAAGGCTCTCATCTTTGATTTCTATTTTGCGATGAACTGACGCAGATTGCTAGGGTTTGGGCGAGGTTTTGATTGCGAAATGTTAAGAACTTCGACCATTCCTGAGTGCCCATTGCCCGCAGTTTATTCCTGGATCGCCACCCCTTATGACCGTGCATCCCAGGTCGCGGCTGCATCGCTGACAGCCTGATCGACCGATTTTTCGCCCAGCATGGCGGCTTGAAGCTGGTCGTAGATAATCTTTTGCAGTTCCTTGATATCCTCCATGCGGGGCAGCAGCACTTCGGCAGACTGCATCTGGCGGGCACTGACGGCGCGGGCAGTGTCGAGCGCAGAGGCGGGCGTTTCAGCGGCAGTGATGAAGTAGGGATCGGTCAGCGAGGTCGCCGTGGAGGGCAGCACGTTTGCAGCTTTGGCAAAGGCAAGCTGGTTTTCGGGATTGGTGACAAACAGGGCAAACTTGACGGCAGCTTCGGGGACATCGGTGCTGCGGGGAACGACGAGGTTCATCACAGCGACGTTGGTTTTGCCTGTGTCTCCGGTGATTTGGGGCGCAACAGCGGAGACTTGGGCGATCGCCGGTGCATTGGTTTCCACAGTCTTCAAAAACTGCGGGCCGGAGTTTAAGATGGCGATTTCCCCAGCCTGATATAGCTCAATGGCGCGGCGGTGTCCCTGGGTTAGCACTTCCTGGGGCAGCAGACCTTCCTTATATAAGTCCACCCAATACTGGAAGGCGGCGCGTCCTTCGGGCGTATTGAAGGCGGCCTTGCCGCTGTCGTCTACCAGCGACACGCCCATCTGAATCAGCGATTGCAGGACTTCTGCCGAGTCAGTCGGTACAAAGGTGACAAAAGTGGCGTACTTGCCTGTGCGCTCTCTGACTTGGCGAGCCACCTGAGCCAGTTCCGCAAAGTTTGCCGGAGGCTGCTGCACGCCGGCCTGATTGAGCAAATCCCGGTTGTAAATGGCGATGCTGGTGGTGAGATACCAGGGCAGCCCAAAGGTTTTGCCATCGAGCGTGTTCGCTTGCCAAATCTTGGGCAGATATTGCTGACGGGCTTCGGCGGGCACCTGGTCATCGAGCGCCATCCAGGCGTTGCGTCCGGCTAGCTGGGCCGCAAAGTCGGGGTTGAGGTTAACCACGTCGGGCGCAGTGCCTGCGGAAACGGCCGTTAGAATTTTGCTTTGCATGTCGCCCCAGGGCACGTCTACCCACTTGACCTTAACGCCGGGGTTTTCTTGCTCAAACCGGGCAATCAATTCATCGAAGTAGTCGGTGAACTGCGGCTGGAGCTGCATGGTCCAAAACTCGACTTCGGGCGATCGCGCGGTTGGCGGTGCGCCGGGGCTACAGCTAATGACCCAGGTCAAAACCAGTCCAAACAGGGTCATCAGGCTCAAAGATTTCCAGGGTTTTCGCCAGGGGTGTCGTAGGTACATGGTCATTCAGGGCAGTGGTTTAGAGCAGGTTTCGATTGCTGCATTGCTCACCCTATCGTAGATTGCGCTACCGTAGCAAAGTTCCTGGGCGATCGCCCATTGCAGGGTGATCTGGCGGGAGCGCGATCGCCAAAAGCGCCCGTCGCCGCGTACCGAATCTGCCCCGCCGCCCCTGCCAACCCAGCAAAAATCGCGCATAGAACCCCAAGAAACAGCCCTCTGAAAGCGTTCCGGCAGTTTTTTCCTAACCCTTTGCTCAAAATATAGCCTGGGGTTTCCGCAAGTTTTCCACAAATTGTAGATAAACTGTGCCATTTTTCTAAATTGCGTGTACCATTGCTGGCTAAGTGTAGCTACATCAGGAGATTTCTCCTCTGTTGATTGGGAGGCGGGTTGGTGTCCTTTGTCGGGCGATCGCCAGCTTGGTTCAAAAATTTCGTTCAGCAGGTCGGTTTGGGTTAGCCGATTCGACAATTCAGGGTGTCGGTTTGTGTGAGTCGTTGCTGTTTGAACGATGGAGGGCAAGCTGTAGGAGAAACTTGCTTGGGGTACTTAGACCCATTTCTCTGGCTTGATCAACGATCTTTTCGGTTTTTTAGCTTGAAAGCCTATATTCTTGTGTTTGGCTGCATGATTCTGAATTAAATTGGGTAGCATGTGTGTTCAGGATCTCCAAACTTAGTCTCAGTTAATAGTCCAGGTTGTGTTCGTTTTCGGACACAGTTTTGCAGTTTGATACGGTCTAAGTTTGCAGGCACTTTCCATACTGACCCTCTCCACCCTCATTCCTAAAACTGTGTTTAGCAACGTCAAGGGATTATTTTCAAAAAAAACAAAGGGTGTCGGCATTGAATTGACCCCTGAGCGCGTCAACGTCGCCCGGCTGAAACGAAAGGGGCAAGGCTTTCAGCTCACCACGCTGGCCTCGGCTGAGGTGCCAGAGGGGGTCTACCAGGAAGGGCAAATCCTGGACACCGCCGCGATGTCTGAAATCATTCAGTCCGTGCTGAGTGAGAGCAAGCTCAAGGTCAAGAACGCCGCAACCGCGATTCCGGGCGGCCGAGACACCGTAACCCGCATTATTCCAGTTCCCGCTGAGCTAGACGACCGGGAACTGCGCGAAATGGTGCTGAACCAGGAAGCTGGGCTATACCTGCCCTTCCCCCGTGAAGAAGCAGATGTGGACTATCAAAAGCTTGGCTTTTTTGTGGATGAAGACGGCATCGAAAAGGTGCAGGTGCTGCTGGTGGCCACCCGCAAGGAAGTGACCGACTCGTATTTGACAACGTTTCAGCAGGCGGGGCTAGACGTGGATGTTTTGGAAATCAGCAGTTTTTCGCTGATTCGCACGATCCGAGAGCAGTTGCGCCAGTTCACGCCCCAAGAGGCGGCGGCCATTGTCGATATTGAATTTGAAAATACGGAAATCTCCATTGTGGTGGATGGCGTTCCCCAATTTTCCCGCACGGTTCCCATCGGCACTTACCAAATCCAATCTGCCTTGAGCCGCGCCATGAACTTGCCCCCCTCGCGCAACACGGAATTGCTCCAGGGAATGACGGTGCCCATCGCCCCGATGGACAGCATGGGCACGCCCAAGGCCCCCGGAACCAATCCCGGCACGGCGGCGATGCTGCGCGTGTTGGGCGAACTGGCGGACGAGTTGCGCCGCTCCATCGACTTTTATCTGAATCAAGGCGACAACCTGGAAGTGGCTCAACTGCTGCTGGCGGGGCCAGGCGGGGCAATTGGGCAGCTTGACGAGTTTTTCTCGCAGCGACTCAGCCTGCCTGCCAGCCAGGTCGATCCGATTTCGGCGCTGTCGCTGGAGGTCGATCAGGAAATTCCTGAGTTGCAGCGTCCGGGGCTGGGGGTGGTGTTGGGCTTGGGCTTACGGGAGGCGTGGTGAGATGTATAGTCTGGATGTCAATTTTCTCAATGACCGCATAGAGCGCCCGACAGATGGGGGTGGGGTTGCTGCCCGCAGAGCCGTTGTGCAGGACGACCCGCGTCCGATGTATGTGGGGGCGGCGATTGGGGTGCTGCTTCCGGCGCTAGTGGGCGGGTTCTGGCTCTTTTTGCAAAGCCAGACGGCCTCGCTGACGGCTCGACAGGCAGAACTGGATAGCCAGCTTGCAACGCTGCAACAGGCGATGCAGGAAGTGCAAAATGTCGAAGCCCAGGTCGCACAGTTGAATGCTGAGAACCAGGCGCTAGCTCAGGTGTTTGACCGAATCATCCCCTGGTCGGCAATTTTGCAAGATATTCGCGGACGGGTTCCGGCGGGCGTGCAGTTGACCAACGTGACGCAGTTGGCTCCGGAGGCTGTTCCGCCGCCGCCCCCACCCGCTGACCCCAGCCAGCCAGCCCCGCCGCCCCCAGAGGTGCCGCCTTCTCGATTGGAAATTTCGGGGAATGCCCGCACCTTTGCTGAAGCCAATGACTTTATGCTGCTGCTTCAGCAGTCGCCGTTCTTGGACGGCCGGGAGGTGAGGCTGGTGGATGCACGGCTGGTGGATAGCCCGATTCAGACAGAGTTTGTGGGTGAGGGCGATCGCCCTGACGGATTGGAAGTACAGCTACCCAAGGTCGTTCAGTACAAAATCACCGCTGGACTCACGCCCCGTCCCTCTTCTGAACTGCTGCAAGATATGGAAAACACGCTATCGGTGGGCTTGCCCGCTCGGATTGATCAGCTTCGCAAATTGGGGGTTGTAGCGCCATGACCGTGGGTGGAGATTACATTCCTGGAGAAGAGTACGGCGCTTTAGAAGAGCCGAGCTATCCTGTTGTCTTTGGGATGCGGCTCACGCCCCGCGTGAATGGGATTTTGCTGGCGCTAGCGGGGCTACTGGGCGCTGGCTATTTGCTGTTTAACGCTGTGCTGCCCAAGTGGGAAGAAAATGCAGCCCTGCGGGCAGACATCGCCGCCAAAGAGCAGCAGTTGGTAAACCAGGGGCAGGCGCAGCAGCAAATTGAAGAAGCCCGCGCCAAGCTAGCCGAGGCAGAGCAACTCCGGGCCGATGTGCTGGCGCTGTTTGCCGATGAAGAAGGGCTGGATACGCTGCTGATTGACGTGAACGAGCGGGTACAGGCGGCAAATGCCCGCATTACCGATCCCGATCGTCGAGCCACCCTGTCAAAGTTTGAGCTAGTGCCACCCCCGGCCGGGCCGGATGGTCAGCCCAGCGATCTGGTGACCGATGGTTCTCTGGGCGTTGCAGTCAACAACAAGCTGCGCCAGCGTCTCTACAACGTGGAGATGGAGGGCAGCTTTGCTCAGGCGCAGTCGGTGATTCGCAACATTGAGCGCTTGCAGCCGCTGCTTGTGCTGCGGAACTTTAGCTCCACCCCAACTGATCCGCCTACGCTGCGGCTCAATCAACAGGGGCGGCCGCTGCCGAATCAGGATACAGAGCCTCGGCTGAGAACCAGTTTCCAGGTGCAGGCGCTCATGCCCGCCCCGATCCAGCCGCCCGCTCCGCCTGCGCCCCCGGCTGATCCGAATGCGCCTGCTGCCGACCCAAACGCGCCCCCGCAGTAGCGTTTGCTGGACTACCCCCTGCTGATGCCTGCTTTTGTTGTCTCAAAGACCTAATCCTTTAGAATTCGCCTGCTTGTTAAGGAGGAGTGACCTGTGAAACCGCATCTTGGATTGGCTGGATTGGTGACGAGTGGTGCAGTGGTGCTGATGGCAAGCCAGCCAGCCCAAGCTGCTGCGACCCAAATTACAGGGGTGCAGGTATTTCAAACAGCCGTTGGGATGGAGTTGGTGCTGCAAACGCGAAATGGCGATCGCCCCCAAGTCTTTGCCGTTAATCGCGGCAACACCCTCGTTGCCGATATCACCAATGCTCAACTGCGTCTTCCCGAAGGCAACGGCTATTTGCAAAACAACCCCGCCCCTGGCATTAGCTCCGTCATGGTGACGCAACTCGATCCCAACAGCGTGCGCGTCGCGGTTATGGGTGCGGCGGCTCCCCCAGCCAACCAGGTGCGGCAAGATGGCACCGCCATTGTATTTAGCCTAACTGCTGACGGTACAGGTGTCGGCAGCCTGCCTAGCCAGCCCAGTTTCCCCTCTGCCCAGGTTCCTCCGCCAACACTCCCTGGCGGAAGCACCTTCCCGTCTAACCCCGCCATTCCGCCATCTCAGGTACTCGTACCCAACCCGCAGGTTTCGATTAATGGCACCCCGGTCAGCCCGTCCGGCGCATTCCCAGGGCAGGTGCCGCCGCTGCTGCCGCGTGCAGTGGCTCCACCCGTGGGGGACATTGCTGTCGCCACGACCGATGTTTCGCCCACGGTCATCGATCTGGGCACTTCAGAGATCGTGCCACGCTTAGTGCTGCGGGATGCGCCCGTGCGGGATGTGTTGTCGCTGCTGGGTCGCGCTGCGGGGCTAAACGTAGCATATTTGGATCGACCATCCCAAACTGAAGGAGTAGATGCCCAGTCGGCCCAAGAGACCTCTGCTGCCGCCGATGCTCGCATTTCGCTAGACATCGAAAACGAACCCGTGCAGAACGTGTTTAACTACGTGCTGCGGATCAGCGGGCTGGATGCCAATTTAGTTGGACGAACCATCTTCGTTGGCACACGCCTGCCCAACTCCGCCCGTTCCGTCGTATCGCGCACCCTCCGGCTCAACCAGGCCAGCGTTGGCGCTGCGCTGAATTTCCTGGTGGGCTTGGGTGCAGAGACCGCCGTCAGCCGTCGTCGTCAGGTAGTCACAGCAACGGCTGTACCTGTGCAGGGGGGTGACATTACCGCTGGTGTCCAAGCTGCTGGACCAACTCAGGTACAGACAACTGAAGAAGATCGCCTCGAGGTGCAACGGGTTGATTACCAGGATGCAACACCGCTGCTGCGAGGACTTCAGGTGATTGGCGACGAGCGGACGCGCTCCATCACGATGGTGGGCACGCCCCGACAAATTGAAATTGCAACGGCCCAACTCTCGCAACTTGACGTTCGGCAACGACAGGTTGCAGTGAACATCCGTGTTATTGACATCAACCTTCGTGGGATTGATCGTGCTGGAACCAGTTTTTCTTTTGGAATTGATGATACTCGTGTCATTCAAGATAGTGGACAAATCATTGTCAACTTTGGATCGGCAGGCGGTAACACGGGTAGAACTCCTGCTTCTGTAATCAGCAGTCCAGAATTGATTACTAGAGCAAGTGAGGTGGTGTTGGGACGGCCAACAAACGCCTTTGACTTTACACGGAATTTTCTCGCTCAACTGCGCTTTGCTATTACAAGTGGTAATGCGAAGATTCTGACTGACCCAACTTTGGTAGTTCAAGAGGGGCAAGAGGCTCAAATCCAATTGACAGAAGATGTTATCACGAATCTTGAAGTAGAGACATCAGGTACAGGTAATGATCGAACTCAAACGGTTACTCTGGAGAGAACGCCTGCTGGATTGGTTCTAAACGTTCGTGTCGAAGGAATTGACGACAATGGTTTCGTTAGCCTATCAGTTGGGCCAACTATTTCAGCTCCTTTGCCTCCCCAAGAGGTGAGGGTACTTGGAACAACAGTTCAAATTATTCCGCTTGCTGTGCGGCGCGTATCATCAGGAATAATTCGTGTGCGAGATGGTCAGACTCTCATTCTCTCTGGCATTATTCAGGATCGAGATCGTGCTGAAGTGACTAAAGTGCCGATTTTAGGCGATATCCCCATTTTGGGTGCACTGTTTCGTAGCACCCGTCGAGAGAATCAGCGGCAGGAAGTGATCGTGATGCTTACGCCGCAGATCATCGACGACTCAGACACCTCCACCTTTGGCTATCGCTACGTGCCCAGCCGCGATGTCCAGCAGATTTTGGAGCGGGGGAGACGCTAGCGGTGAATACCGAGTTTTCGGCTTGTTTGGAGGGGGTGCATCGGTTCCCTAACCCGCCTCCAGGGTTGGTTTGACTGCCTTTCGAGCGATTTGCGGGATGGAAAAACCCAAAAAAATCCTTCAAATCCACATAAATTAAAGGTTTCAACGATCCAGAACCCCTGAGTTGCCCTTAGAATAGGGCATTGAAAATTCGAGATGACAAGGGTTTCAGCGATTTCTTCCTGAAGCCGATGAAGTCTATCTACGTCTAGCTACTCGATCTCCAGATGAGAGTTGTTCAGATTGCACCTGCTCTGGCTGCATCTGCGAGATTTGAGAGATTTTGAATCCTGGATAATCTAATCGAAGGAGATTCTCATGAATAAAGGTGAATTGGTTGATGCTGTAGCCGAAAAGGCAAACGTGACGAAGAAACAGGCCGATGCAGTGCTGTCTGCCGCGATTGATTCGATCATGGAAGCGGTGTCGAAGGGTGAGAAGGTGACGCTGGTGGGGTTTGGGTCTTTTGAACCCCGTGAGCGCAAGGAGCGGGAAGGCCGCAACCCCAAAACGGGCGAGGCGATGAAAATTCCGGCGACCAAAGTGCCTGCCTTTTCGGCGGGCAAACTGTTCAAAGACCTGGTGGCAAAATAGCAAGCGGCCTCGTGCAAAATTCGTTGCAAGACTGGCAAGACCTCAACCTGCCACCATCCAACTCGCAGCGCTCAGATTCTCAACGCGCTGGGGCTGCCCAACCTGCACATGGGGGGAACATTGCCTGGGCTGCGGCTCTGGCGGGTTGTTCTCCCCATTTAATTTTGGACTTTTCGGCCAGCATCAATCCGCTGGGGCCGCCCCCGTCGGCGATCGCCGCTATTCAGGCTCACTTGGGCGACCTGCGCCACTATCCTGACCCCAGCTATGCGGATCTGCGACGGGCGATCGCCGCGTTCCACCCCCTGTCCCACGACTGGATTTTGCCCGGAAACGGGGCCGCCGAACTGCTCACCTGGGCCGCCCGCGACCTGGCTACATTAGACACCGTGCGGCTGCTTACACCTGCTTTTGGCGACTACCTCCGCGCCCTGCAAGCTTTTGGAGCGACGGTCGAGAAAATTCCGCTGGCGGGCGTTGGGGTGACGGAGTGTGGGAATGCTGGAGTGACGGAGCCAGTTATTCCCTCCCGTCCTCACTCCGGCTGGCTGCTCAACAACCCCCACAACCCCACCGGAACCCTGCTGCCCCGCGAGGTTCTCTTGCCGCTGCTCGAAGCGTCACCGCTGGTGGTGGTGGATGAGGCGTTTATGGACTTTTTGCCGCCAGAGGCGCAATCCCAGGTGAGCCTGCTAGAGTGGGTGGCGCGATGTCCAAATTTAGTGATCGTGCGATCGCTCACGAAGTTTTATAGCCTGCCGGGGCTGCGCCTGGGCTATGCGATCGCCCATCCCGACCGATTGCAGCGTTGGCAGCAGTGGCGCGATCCGTGGAGCGTGAATTCTCTGGCCGCCGCTGCGGCGATCGCCGCCCTGGCCGATATCCCCTTTCAGCAGCGCCCCTGGGACTGGCTGCCGCCCGCCCGCCAGCAGCTTTTCGACGGACTCGCCGCCCTCCCCGGTCTGCACCCGCTCCCCAGCGCCGCCAACTATCTCCTGGTGCAAACCGACGGTTCGGCGACCGACCTGCAAACCCGCCTGCTCCAGCAGCACCAGATTTTGATTCGCCACTGCACCAGTTTTCCTGAACTGGGCGATCGCTTCTTTCGCGTTGCCGTGCGGACAAAAGCGGAGAATCAGCGATTGCTGGAAGCTTTGGCAAACGCAGTAAAAGCAGGGTGAAGGGAAGAGGGAAGAACGAAGAGAGAAGAACGAAGAAAGAAGAACGAAGAGGGAAGAACGTTTTACTTTTCATTTTTCGTTCTTCATTTTTCGTTTTTCACTCTGCCGAAGCTGCTCCAGCAGTTGCGCCACACTGCGGGCTGGCTCATTGCAGCTAAGCCCCTGGCAAACGAGGCCGATGGACTCGGCGGGGAGGTCTGATTCTGCGGCGAACATCGTTGTGGGATGGTACTGGCTCAGCAGGAACGGGAGGCGATCGCCTGATGTTTTGACCAGCGTATAGGTTTGCAGCCAGTCCAGCGCGATGAACAGGCTGGGGCAGACCTGCGGCGTTTTTTCCATGACGCTGCCGAAACTCAGGAGCGCGTGCTGGGCTTTGTCCAGATAGTCCAGCCGTCCGGCACGGAGAAACAAGCGGATCAGGTTGGCGATCGCCACGCCATTGGCCGCGGGCACGGCGCTGTCGTCGTAGCTGCGTTCGCGGAGGATCAGATCCGCACGGGCATCGGTGTTGTAATAGCCGCCTTCGTCGCTGCCCAGGTATGCGTCAAATTCGGCTTGCAGCGTCAGGGCGCGATCGAGGAAATGGGCGGGCAGGTCGCTGGAGGCAATGGGCGCAAGGGCGATATCGCTCCGCGAGGCTAGTGCCAACGCCGCCTGATCCAGATCCAGCAGCGCCTTGATCAGCAGGGCATAGTCTTCGGACTGAGCCAGCACGCTCACCGCGCCGTCATAATTCAGCCGATGCAGGCGACCCTCGACGATTTGCTGCTGCCAGATAAAGTCGGCGGCGCGGTTGGCCAGGTGAAAGTAGTCTTCTCGCTGAAGCGCTGCGGCGGCGCGGGCCAGCCCAGAAATCATCAGGCTGTTCCAGGCGACGATCATTTTGGTATCCGTGACGGCGGGAATGCGGCCGGGCCAGGCGTGGGTCTTGGCTTCTTCGTTGTTGCGGGCGGGCGGAAAGGTAGCAATTGCCTCTGGTGCGCTGCCATAGCGGATGGCAAACAGCGCCGCCAGAGATTGCTCAACCGAATCGGGCAGGATTCCCGGCTGTCGCCGCTGAAGCACGTTTTGCCCTTCAAAGTTCCCGGCGGGCGTGAGGGTGAAGTGTTCTGCTAGTTCCTGCAAGGCAGCTTCGGAGAACTGCGCTTCTAGGTCGGCATAGCGCCAGACATAAAACGCGCCCTCCTCTGGCTCTCCGTCGTTTGCGGCGGCGAAGCTATCGGCATCCTGCGCGGCGTAGAAGTAGCCCTCCGGCGCGGTCATTTCCCGCTGGAGCCACTGCACCGTGAGGGCGATCGCCCGTTCAAAGGCGGGCTCCTGCATTCCTGCCGCCCACAGGTTCGCCAGATACTCCACAATTTGCCCATTGTCGTAGAGCATCTTTTCAAAGTGGGGCACAGTCCAGGTCGGGTCTACGGTATAGCGATGAAAACCACCCGCCACATGGTCAAAAATGCCCCCCAGCGCCAGATCTAGCCCCCGCTGGCGGCACTGTTCCCGCGCATCATAGCGGACGGTTGCATCGTCCAGCGGCTCCGAGTCGGCAAACCGGATGCCCCGCAGCGCCGCCTCTGCGTAGGGAATCATCGGAAAACTGGGGCCCATGTCTCTTGCCGACAGGATGCCCGCGCAGTATTGCAAGCCCTTTTGCAACAGCACATTGTCCAGTGACTCCGCCGCTGACAGGGCTGCCGTCTGCTGAAATCGCGCCTGAATCTCTGCCTGAACGGATTGCAGCCGGGGGCGATCGCTCTCATAGATCCGCTTCAACTCCTGCAACACCCGCAAGAAGCCCGGCCGCCCATAGCGCGGATGCACTGGAAAATAAGTCCCACCATAAAACGGCAGCAGCGTTTCTGGATCGAGAAACACATTCAGCGGCCAGCCGCCCGCCCCGGTCATCATTTGCAGCGCCTGCATATAGATGCTGTCTACGTCTGGACGCTCTTCCCGATCGACCTTGATGGCAACGTAGTGGGCATTCATATAGTCGGCGATTTCCAGGTTAGAAAACGCCTCGCCCTCCATCACCGTACACCAGTGACAGCTTGAGTAGCCAATCGACAAAAAAATCGGCAAATTCTCCTGCCGCGCCAGGGCGATCGCCTCCTCACACCAGGGCCACCAATCAATCGGATTCTCCGCGTGCTTTCGCAGATAGAGGCTTTGGGCATTCGCAAGTCGGTTCATCAGAAATTGGGAGTATTAGAACACCGGGGTCGTCGATTCCCCTCCCCCATCATCCCACCCTCTTCCCTTTTCCCTCTTCGTTCTTCGTTCTTCGTTCTTCGTTCTTCCCTCTTCCCTCTTCCCCTCTTACTTCAACATCTCCTCAAACTGCTTCTCCCAGGTCTGATGGTTGCCCCGCGCTACCTGAATAACGGGCGTATAGCCGAGGATGCTGTTCACCGTCCAGTTCACCAAAGACATCGGGAAACGCAGCGGGCGGGCAATGTCGAGAAACAGCACCACACGATAGTCATCCGTGTCGTTCCACACCTGGTGATAGTAGGTGTCATCGAAAATCAGACTCTTGCCTTCTTCCCAATAGGCGGTTTGCCCATTGATTTCAATGCGGCAGTTCTCGCGGGGTTCGGGCACCTTCAGCGCCAGGTGATAGCGGATCAGTCCCTTGTGCTTGCCCCGGTGCAGCGGGATGTGCTTCCCTGGCGCGAGGATCGAAAAGAAGGCGACCTTCAGCCCCGGAATGGTTTCCAGCAGTTTCACGGTTTCTGGGCAGCGCTTGCAGTTTGGTTCCGAGCGAAAGCCAAACGCCCAAAAGAAAAAGGTCTTCCAGCGGTCGTCGTTGGCGATGCGGTGCTGCCGGGGCGAAATGTCCTGAAAGTTGGGCAGTGCGTCGGCATATTCCATCACCTGATCCAGTTCTTTGCGGATCACCTGCCAGTTTGCCTCCAGGCGCTCGGCCCAGGGAAACTGCTCTTTGCTAAAGAACACCGACTCGCCGACGATCGAATACTCCGGAACTTTGCTCTCGATAAATTTGACGACTTCCGTTAGCGTGCTTCCCATAGTGCTAGTTAATATTTCCTTTGTGACTGACTCCGCAGCTATCCTCTAAGGCCGACCCGTTCTTCCGCCATGCGGACTTCGCGCTCTACGGTTAATCCTGCCAAATATTGGCGGTCTTCGGTGATGTGGGGAAACTTGAGATGGGCTTCGGGAATCCCCCGCTGGAGCAAGCGCTGACGCAGCGTTTCAAAGCTGCCCGGTGCCAAGATTCGCAAGCGCGGCGGCGGCACTACATCTGCCCGCTTTTTGGCATAGGACAGATGCACCTCTTTCAAGATTTCGTCGAACCGCTGCAAGAATCGCTCTGGATCGGCGAGGGTCTGCCCCGGTGCCAGTTCTACGTTGACCAGATAGTGGGGCGGCACTTCATGCTCGGATAGCGTGATGCAGAAGTTTGCCAGCGACAGGTCGAATTCGTGCTGGAGGGCTTGTATCACCTGGATCGCGTGAAACTCGGTTGTTTTTTCGGTCGTGGAAGACAGCAGCCCGCCCAGTCGATGGCGGAAGATGACGATGGGAGCCTGGTTGTAGAAGCCGAGAATTTCTACGACATCGCCATTGTCATAGCGATATAGCCCGTTGTAGTTGGTGACGACGATGCGGTAGCGCTTGCCCAGCAGCACCTCATGGGGCAGCAGGGTTTGAGGATTTTCCAAGCCCCACTGATCTTCAGGGAGAAATTCAAAAAAGCCGCTTTCGATCGCCAGAATGGTGCCGTCTCGGTCGATGTTGTGGTAGACCCCGTAGGTCGCTTCGGCGGAGGAGTAGATGCCGCCAAAGACGGGCGTGTTGCCGAAATATTGCGGGAAGCGCTCCATGTAAAAGCTGGAGGTGCCGCCGCGGGCAGTAACGATGAGGGAAAGCTTGGGCCAGGCGAGTTTGGGCGTGAGCTTGCCGTGGGTTTTGAGGATGTTTCTCAGTTGGGCGGCGCGTTTGGGGGCGGGCTTGAGCTGGCGTTCTAGCTGAGTGCGGAGATGCGGGTCTAGATCCAGCCAGGGGGCGATCGCCCCATTCTCCAAATCTTCTACTAGCTCTGCGCCGTAGCATTCCAGATAGTCGCACAGTTGCAGCGCCGTCACTGGGAACGTTGCCCCGATGAGCGACAGGTTGGCATCCCGCAGCGCAAACAACAAACAGGCGTAATGCCGAGCCACGCTATCGCCGATCAGCAGCGTTTCATAAGGATGGGCAAAAATTTGCTTGTGTATCCAGCCACTGAGGATCACCATGCCCGCGCTGATAGGGCCGTAGGGAATGCCGCCTTCGGTTTTGCCAAAGGTCCGCGCTGAACTCGTCATCAGCATTTTGCCTAGGGGCAACCCGCGCTCCGCCGCTGCCGCCGCCATAAAGCCAATGCTCGCCTGATTTGCCTTTGAGAGCATCTGGCGAGATCGCTTCGTCGCCGGAATCAGCTTTTGCCGTCCCGTTGTGCCGCTGGTCATGTTGATATACACTACCGGGTCGGGGGTCAGGACGTTGGGAATGCCCTGAGCGACCCGCTGAGCGTAGGGTTCATAAACCGTGTAGGGCGAAATCGGCACCTGCTGCCGAAACTGCTCCACGCTTTTGATCTTTGCCAATCCTAAGTGCTGCCCTAGCTCTGTATTTTGATAGCAGCGCAATAAATCCAGTAAAAACTTTTCTTGAACTGCTGCGACATTCTTGGTTTGCTGGACAAACCGATCCTTCGTCCGACGCGCAGCAGCCGTCACCAGCGACAGCAAAAGACTCCTCATGAATTCGCAACTCACACCGCGTTACAAGTATTCATCCCGCAGGATGCAGGCCAATCTATCATTCACAAGACCTGTAAACTGACACAACTGTTCCACTTTGGGTAGAGCCACAAAAGTGGGCATTGCGCCGTCCAGATTTGAATGGTCAGATTCTATGAATTGGAACGCGGCGGCGATTCATGCAAACGGGTGATTAGGCCGCTTTGGGAACTGTCCAGCGGGCAGGGCGGCGGGGCGTGGGGGAATCGGGTATGCCGTCTGAGCCAACGCCTTCAATTTTCTCAGGCAGCGGGCGCGGCTCTCGGTCAAACCATTTGCGATAGAGTTCGGCGTATTTGCCGCTGTCGATCAGGGAGGCGAGGCCGCTGTTGACAAATTCTCGGTTGGGCGAGTTTTTGGGCATTGCAATGCCCAGAAATTCATCGGTGAACGGCTCGCCCGCTAGCTTCATACCGCGCACGCTGCCCGTTTGGATGGCGTAGGAGGCGGCGGTTTCGCCACTGATGACGGCATCCACTTTGCCTTGCAGCAGTTCATTCCAGGCGGTTTTGCTGCTGTCGTAGCCGACGACGGTGGCGTTGGGAATAGTGCGGGCGATGCTGGACTGAACGGTGCCCGTTTCTACGCCAATGCGTTTGCCTGCGAGGCTGTCGAGATTGGTGATCTGTGTTTCACTGTCGCGGACGGCGATCGCCATTCCCGATTTGAAATAGGGGCGCGAAAAATCGGCGACGCGCTGCCGTTCGGGGGTGATGGTGATGGCGGCGATCGCCATATCGACATCGTTGCCATATAGCTCTCGCATCACATCGTCGAAGAACGGCAGCGGCACATATTCCACCTGGGTTTGGGTGGCTTCAGCAAAGGCATTCATCAGGTCAATCTCAAAGCCCTGGAGCTGGCCATCCGCCGTTTTAGAAGCGAGCGGTGGATAGTTGGGTACTACTGCGACGCGCATCGTCGAACCCGGTGCAACGGCTTGGGGCGTGGGGGCGCTACAGGCGGCGATCGCAACCGTGAACGTCAGACCCAGCAGGATAAAAAAGAGCGATCGCACGAATCGGGGGAATCGGACGAAATCAGGAAAAACCATCGCAACAACGTCTCCTGGCGCTGGGGGCTGTAAGCGGAAATGGGGATTTTGGATTGGGGATTGGGGATTTTGGGTTTTGGATGGAGATTGCGGAACGGGGATCTCGCGCCCTGCCCAAATTGTGGCCCTGCCCAACCCTGCCCAAATTGTGATAATTCACTTCAGTGAATTAATTGTGGAATGGGTTCTGCACAGGTTAGCAAAACTGCCAACATTTTTTAAGCTCATGCAAAAAATGTTGAAACTTTTGGGGATCTACGCAGTTGGACAATTTCTCGCAGGCGCAGCCCGCGAGAAATTGTCCAAAATCCAGCGAGCTGATCGCAAGTGCGTAAGTCCTAACTTTTCCAAAGACACCATGAGGCTCAGCTTGCTTCAGCTTTCCTGTTCGTGAACCCGCAATGCCTGTCGCTTTAGCTTTTCCACCGGGTTCATCCAGCGCTCCAAAAAGCTGAAGAACTGAGACGAGAGGAGCGTCAGCAGCAGATAGACCAGCGCCACTGCAAAGTAAATTTCAAACGCCCGATAGGTCTGCGCCACGACCAACTGCCCCCGCCGCAGCAGTTCCTCAAAGCCAATCACCGCTACCAGGCTCGTGTCCTTGAGGCGGCTGATAAACTCATTGCCCAAGGGCGGAATCATCCGGCGAAACGCCTGCGGAAACACCACATAGCGCAGAGTTTGCAGGGGCCCCAGTCCCAAAGATTGCGAGGCTTCTCGCTGCCCCAGTTCGATCGACTGGATGCCCGCCCGCACGATTTCGGCAATATAGGCGGCTCCGTTGAGGCTGAGCGCGAGAATTGCCGCAGTCCACTGGTTGAACTTTAGCCCGATGCCCATGCCTTGCAGCAGGCTAGGCAGCCCGAAATAAATCATGAACAACTGCGCCAGCAGCGGCGTGCCCCGGAAAAAGTCGATATAGGCGATCGCCCCCAGGCGCACCAAGCGCGACGGCGACAGCCGCAGGATCGCCAGCACCGACCCCAACACCAGCCCCAGCAAGATCGAGACGATGGTGAGTTGGAGGGTGGTAATGGCTCCAAGGTAGAGGCTGGGGAGCGCATTGAGAATGACTTCAAGCGATCGCTGCACAGTGTTTCCTAAAAACGAGTAAACCGATAATTGTGAAGCTAGTTGTGAATCTAGCTGTGAAGCTAACTGTGAATCGCAGACGCGATCGGCCCACGATTCACTTGGAGCGACTAAATCGGTGCGGCCTCGGGCAACACCGGCGGTTCGCCATCAAACCATTTTTGGTAAATCTCTTTGTATTTGCCGTTGGCAATGATGGTTTGCAGGCCCGCGTTGATTTTTGCCAGGTTGGGCGACCCCTTGGGCGTGGCGATGCCGTAGAACTCTTCGGTGAGCAGTTCGCCGACGACCTTCACACCGCGCACGCCGCCGCTCTTGATGGCGTAGAGGATGGCCGGCGCATCGCTGATGGTGGCATCGACGTTGCCGTTCGACAGTTCTTGCAGGGCAAGCGGCGTGCTGTCGAAGGTGCGGACTTCGCTTGCGCCAGACTTGCGGGCTTCGGCCTCGCCCGTTGTGCCAATTTGGGCAGAGATTTTCTTGCCGCTCAAGGAATCAAAGCCCGTGATGTCGGTGTTGCCGTCCTGAACGGCGATCGCCAGCCCTGCTTTGAAATACGGCCGAGAAAAGTCCACCACTTCGGCCCGCTCTTTGGTGATGGTCATGGTGCTGATGGTGGCATCAATCGTGCCCGCCTGGAGCGCCGGAATAATGCCGTCAAAGGGCAGACCTTCCATGTTCATCGTGAAGCCGCCCGCATCGGCCACGGCATTCATCAGGTCAATGTCAAAACCCTCAAACTGGCCCGCGCCCGTTTGGGATTGGAATGGCGGAAAGGTGGGGTCGAGTGCCACCTTCAGCGGAGCCGCGTCGGCGGTTGACAGAGAACCGCTGTCGGCGGTTGGCGCACTGCCCCCGCAGGCCGCAAACAGCACCACACAGACCAGGCTCAGCAGCCCTGGCCCCAGCGCCCGCCAGCGAATACGAGTGAATCTCAGCATGAAAATCGAACACTCCTAAACTTGCCTAAAGTTACTAGCCTAAAGTTACTAAACGTTACAGGATTCCCCAAAGCAGGGTTCCAAAAATTACAAAACCCCAATGGGATAGGCAGATTGTCGTTTGCCTTGAGAGACTGAAATTGTACAGGCGATCGCCCATTTCTCGCGCAAAGATGGTACAGATCGTTAAACAATTTACTCAAAAGATTTAGCCAGAAACATAACCAAATCAGACCCAAATCAGACCTAAATCAGACCTAAAAAAAGCCGACCGTAGCCGTCGCATCTCCGTAGAAGCGATCGCCTGTGCTAAAACTGCATCGTCTGCCGACCACGGACGAAATTCCGTTGCCTACAGCACTATTTCTGCCCCTTTTGGTTACTTTTCCTGCTATCCCAGCCTGCACCGCCCATGAACGACCGTCTGATTTCGCCCAACGCCACCGCCACGCCTGCGATTGAGTTTGCTCAGGTAGAAAAACGTTTTGGACAACTGAAGGTGCTGCGCGGCATCAGCGGCCATATCAACCCCGGCGAAGTCGTGGCGGTGATTGGCTCGTCGGGCTGCGGCAAAAGCACGCTGCTGCGGTGTTTTAACCATCTGGAAACGATCAACAGCGGGCGGCTGGTGGTGAACGGGATTGACCTGTCGGCGGGCAGCGTCCTCAGCGCGGCAGACCTGCGCCTGCTCCATGCCCAGGTGGGGATGGTGTTTCAGCAGTTCAACCTGTTTCCCCACATGACGGTGCTGGATAACCTGACGCTGGCTCCGCGCAAGGTCCTGGGCCTGTCCGACAAAGAGGCGCGGCAGACGGCGCGGATCTTGCTGGAAAAAGTGGGCCTGGGCGAAAAGGCCGAGGTCTATCCCGAAATGCTCTCTGGCGGGCAAAAGCAGCGTGTGGCGATCGCCCGTGCCCTCTGCATGAAGCCCAAGATCATGCTATTCGACGAACCGACCAGCGCCCTCGACCCAGAACTGGTGGGCGAAGTGCTGTTAGTCATGCAGCAACTCGCCGAAGAGGGGATGACGATGGTGATTGTGACTCACGAGATGCAGTTTGCCCGCGAAGTGGCCGATCGCGTCCTGTTTCTCAACCAGGGCCAGGTCGAAGAAGAAGGCCCGGCGCGGCAGGTGCTAGACGCGCCCCAGAGCGATCGCCTGCGGGCGTTTCTCAGCCGGATGTCGTTTGCCCGCGTGTGAGGGTTTCGCGTGATAATTCGCGTGATAAATCGCGTGATAATTTGCGTGATAGAGTGACGGCATGAGGGCAGAGGATCGCTATGTGTCGCTGTATACGGCGATCACTTTCTGGTGAATCTGCTGTGAAGCTGCTGTGAAGCTGCCTATGGTGAATCTGCTCTCGCGACAACGCTTCAATCCACCCCTTTCTCCGACTTTTTCTATGCCCTCCCCTCTCCCCATTCCCACCTTTTTCGACCCGCAGCGCGTGGGCGAAGTTTGGCGTGTGCCCTACGAAATGCGGGCGGCCCAGGCAGCGCTGTGGGCAAAGGAGCATGAATTAACGCCAGCGGTGATGGATGAGAAGCGGGTGTGTCTGCTGGCGATCGACGTGCAGAATACGTTCTGCATTCCCGACTATGAACTGTTTGTGGGGGGGCGATCGGGCCGGGGCGCGGTGGACGATAACGTGCGGCTGTGTGAGTTTATCTATCGCAACCTGGGCAGCATTACGGCGATCGCCGCCACGATGGACACCCACACCGCAACCCAGATTTTCCATGCGGTGTTCTGGATCAATGAGGCTGGGGAGCATCCGCCCGCGATGACGATGATTTCGCTGGAGGATGTAGAAACGGGCGTGTGGCGCGTGAATCCGGCGATCGCCCCCAATATCGCCTACGGCACCGCAGACAGCCTGCAAGCCTACGCCCTCTACTACGTCCGCAAGCTGAGCCAGGATGGCAAATACCCGCTCACCATTTGGCCCTACCACTCCATGCTGGGCGGCATTGGGCACGCGCTGGTGTCGGCGGTGGAGGAGGCCTGCTTTTTTCACAGCATTGCCCGCCAAGCGCAGACCTTGTTTGAACTCAAGGGCGGCCATCCGCTGACGGAAAACTACTCGGTGCTAAAGCCCGAAGTGACCGAAGATGCCCAACAGCGGGCGATCGCCCAAAAGAATCTGCCGCTGATTTCCATGCTGCTGGACTTCGACGCGGTGCTGATTGCCGGACAGGCCAAGAGCCACTGCGTCGCCTGGACCATCGACGACCTGCTGACGGAAATCCAGGCGATTCACCCCAAGCTAGCCGACCGGATTTATCTGCTGGAAGATTGCAGTTCGCCCGTCGTCGTTCCTGGCGTGGTGGACTTTACCGACGCGGCCGATGCTGCCTACGAGCGCTTTGCCGCCGCAGGGATGCATCGCGTGAAGTCTACTGAGCCGATGGCAAGCTGGCTTCAGTAAGGGGAAGATATTTGAAGATATTTCAGAGGAAAATCGGTCGGGGCGGGTTTATTCTGCTTCGGCTTCGGGGTCTTCGGCTTCAGGACGAATGGCCCGGGCGATCGCCTCTAGCACTCGTGCCGTCACGAATTCGGGCGACTCGCGGCCGCGAAGCTGGACGTGGACATCTGCCTGGGCGTAGAGCGGGCGGCGCTGATCCAGCAACTCCTGAATGCGCTGGCGCGGGTCGGGGTCTTGCAGCAGCGGGCGCGTGGTGCTGTGGCGCAGGCGGTAATAAAGCTGATCAGCGGGCACATCCAGCCAGATAACGATGCCGTGGTGCAGGTAGCTCCAGTTTTGGGGACGCAGCACCGCACCGCCGCCCGTGGCGATCGCCAGACTGCCGTAGGCGTAGGACGACAGCTCCGCCAAAATTTGCGTTTCTAGATCGCGAAATCCTGCTTCGCCGCGCTCGGCAAACACCTGCGCCACGGTCTGATGCGTCGCAGTCTCGATGAGCGTGTCGGTGTCAAAAAACTGGTAGCCCAGCTTTTGCGCCACCAGGCGGCCGACGGTCGTTTTGCCACAGCCCATCATCCCCACCAGATAGAGGTTTGTGCGCCGCAGCCGCCGCACCGTCGTTTCGGCATCGGCGGGAACGGTGTGATTGGTGGACAGGTGAAGCAGCAGGGATTCCGATTCGGTGGGTTTGCCGTTGGGCGGCGTGTCGTTCATGGCGTGAAAAGGGCGGCGAGAAGTCGGTGAAGATGACCCGCAAAAATTCCAGCAGCGACTCTGTAAACATTAATCTTATCCCAACCGCAGTGGTGGGTTGCCCTCTGGCGATCGCCCCGATCCCCCAGAGCGAGAAGGAGGATTGTCCCCGTCGTCATTCTCTTCGTCCTCGTCATCGTCCCAATCATCCCAAATTTCTCGATCCAGCGACCCGCGCCTTGCCCCAGGCTCGTCTGCCCCGCTCCAGCTTTCGTCGCCCCAGCTTTCGTCGTCCCACACTTCGCCGCCATCGCTGCGGTCATAGTCGTCATCAGAGGTAATAGGGCGATCGCCATCGTCGTCCCAGTCTGCGTCATCCTCCGCCATGACCGGGGCGATCGGCTCTTGGTTTGGGTCGCTGGGGGGCACCACGACCCGAAAGTCTGCCTCGTAAATTGAACCGGGCTTTGTGGATTCCTTGGGCGAATGGGGTGGATTGGCGGTTGCAGAATCGGCTGGGCGATCGGTCGAGGGGTCAGCCGACCTTGCCGCAGGGGTCTGTGATGAAGCCTCTCCAGGGGAACTCTGGGCGGAACTTTGGGCAGAACTCTGGGCAGAACCCTGGGCCGACTCGTCTGGCGGAGCCTTGATGTTGTCGGTGGGGGTGTCTGGCTGGGCGCGGCGATAGCTAAAGGAGTAGACCGTGCCTGATCGATAGCCCGTCTCTGGCTCTCGATTAATCTCCACAATGGGGCGGCGCGGTTCGGCGGGCGGCTCCTCTGGCGGAGGCGAC
>NZ_DVEA01000183.1:0-10130 GCF_015295965.1 Thermoleptolyngbya sp. M55_K2018_002 | reverse complement strand
CCCCCCCCGCCACAACCCGGACGACCTGCGGAGCAAGTTCAACCTGACTGCGCCAAAAGAGAAGACAGCGCTGCTTACCTTTGGCGGGCTGGGGCTGGCGGACATTCCGTATCACAACCTAACGCGCTTCCCCGACTGGCAGTTCATCACCACCGACAAGCACGCTCCCGACCTGCCCAACCTGGTGAACGTGGGCGGCACTGCCTTTCGCCCGGTGGACTTTATGCCGCTGTGTGGGCGCGTCGTGTCGAAACCAGGCTATGGGACCTTTTCGGAAGCCTGTCGCCTGGATGTGCCGATTGTCAGCCTCACCCGCGACGACTTTGCCGAAGCGGCCTGCCTGCTGGCGGGGATTCGTCGCCACTGCTTTCGCAAGCGCCGCTGCACCCGCCAGAAACCGACCTGCCGCTGGATAAGCGAGGAAATGAGGCGATCGCCCAAGCAGTCATAGACTATTTGGGGGGCTAGTTGGGGAAGGCAGGAGCCGTTGGATAATGGGAGACAGGGAGATAACTTCGGGCGATCGCCGATCTCCCGGTTGCTGAATCTTGCTGAAGCTCTGCAATTCCCCTGTATTTCCCATGCATACCCTGCCCCCCGGCACCTTTGGACTCCCCTTTCTCGGCGAGACGCTCAACTTCTTCACCGATCCCAACTTTGCCCAAAAGCGCCATGAACAGTATGGCGACCTGTTCAAAACGCGCCTGTTGGGGAAGCCGACGATTTTTATGCGGGGCGTGGAAGCGAATCAGTTTGTGCTGAGCAACGAAAACACATACTTTAGCGTGGACTGGCCGCCCAGCACCAAGGCGCTGCTGGGGAAACTGTCTCTGGCGCTGCAAACCGGGCACGAGCACCAGTCTCGCCGCAAGCTGCTGGCCCAGGCTTTTATGCCGCGAGCGTTGTCGGGCTATATCAGCACAATGGAAGCCATCACGCAGCGCTATACTCAGCGCTGGCAGCAGCAGGGCCAGCTAACGTGGTATCCCGAACTGCGAAACTATACGCTGGATATTGCCTGCAAGCTGCTGGTGGGGCTGGACAAGGGTTCCCAAACTCGCCTGGGGCACGTTTTTGAAACCTGGTGTCAGGGTTTATTTTCAATTCCGCTCAATGTACCGTGGACGGCATTTGGCAAGGCCAAGCGGGCGCGGCGGCTGCTATTAGAAGAAATGGAGCAAATTGTCCGCGATCGCCAGCAGAGACTCTCTGAGTCCCTCAATTCCTCAGATGGGCCAGAGTCAGACGGGTCAGAGGCTAGCGACGCGCTGGATTTGCTGATTCGCGCCCGCGACGAAGACGGGCAGGGCCTTAGCCTGGAAGAGCTAAAGGATCAAGTCTTGCTGCTGCTGTTTGCAGGGCATGAAACCCTAACCTCGGCGATCGCCTCCTTTTGCCTGCTCACGGCCCAGTCGCCCGACGTGCTAGACAAACTGCGGGTCGAGCAGCGCGGGTTTGACCCAGCCGCGCCGCTGAGCCTCGATTTGCTGAAACAAATGACCTATCTAGAGCAAGTGCTGCGAGAGGTGCTGCGGCGCATTCCCCCGGTCGGCGGCGGCTTTCGCACAGTGCTGCAAGACTGTGCTTATGGTGGCTATACCATCCCCAAAAACTGGAGCGTGCTGTATCAAATTGGGCCGACGCACCAAGATGCATCCCTCTATCCCCAGCCAGAGCAGTTTGACCCAGAGCGATTTAGTGCTGCCCAACTGGGCGATCGCTCGGCCGATCAGCAGCGCTACGGATACGTGCCCTTTGGCGGCGGCATTCGCGAGTGTTTGGGCAAGGAATTTGCTCGGCTAGAAATGAAGATCTTTGCCACCCACCTGCTGCGGCATTGGCAATGGACGCTGCTGCCCGACCAAGACTTGAGTATGGTGATTGTCCCCACGCCCCACCCCCGCGACGGGCTGCGGGTGGCGTTTGCGGCACGGGAGGCGGGCTGATGGCGGCTTCTCCCCCGTTTATCGTCATCAACGGCCAGCAGCAGCTTTCTCTTGCCCAAGCGGTGCGATATTTGCAGGCAGCGGGCAAGCTGGACGAAATGATTGGCGAAATCCTGCGGCAGTTCGTGCTGGATCAGGCATTGGGCGATCGCGCTGCGGGGCAGCCAACCGGGGCAGAGGTGGAGGCGGCGATCGCCCACTTTCGCCAGCAGGCAGATTTGACCGATCCTCTCGCGTTTCAGACCTGGCTGGAGGCTCAAGGGCTGGATGCAGAAGCCCTGCAAACCCAGACCCAGCGAGAACTCCATCTGCGGCAACTGCGCGATCGCCTGACGGAGCCGCACCTGTCGCAATATTTCATTGAGCGCAAGCTGGATCTGGATCAGGTCGTGCTGTCGCGGCTGGCGGTGGGCGATCGCGATCTGGCAGAGGAGCTTTATCAACAATTGCTAGAGGGCGCAAATTTCGAGACCCTGGCGCAGGACTATTCCCAAACGGGCGATCGCCTGTTCAACGGAATGCTGGGGCTACTCAGCCGGGGCAGCCTGCCCGATGCCCTCCGCGCTGCCGTGGATGCGGCGACTCCTGGCGATGTGCTGCCGCCGCTGTTTATCGAGCAAGAAAACCTGTGGTGCGTCTTCCGGCTGGATCGCGTCCTGCCCGCCACACTCGACCACCCCGAAGTGCTGGAAACCCTGCGGAATGAGCTATTCGACCAGTGGATCATGCGGCAGCTCGATGGGGTGGATATTGAGGTGTTGGTGGGAGAGTGAGGGGTTTGGATTTTGGATTTTGGGTAGGCGGGCAATCTAAAATCCCCAACCTAAAATCTAAAATCGAGATCGCGATGCCGCTTCATCCCGGCTTCTGTCCCGGTCTTTCTTCGGGCATTCCCAGCGTGGCGATCGCCGCGATGCCCAAAATCGACAGCAGCAAGCCTGTTGAACCCAGCGTGGTGCTGCCCAAGGCTAGGATCAGGCTGAGCGCCAGGACAATCCAGCGATTGGGATGACGAAGCTGGCGAATGGCGTTGACGAGCAAGTAAATAAACAGCGCAGGCAGGGCAAAGGTCAGCCAGCGTTCGGGAATCTGTAGCCCCACGACGCAGCCGAGCCAGGTTCCTGCCACCCACGCTCCCCAGCAGCAGCCGTGCATCCCCAAATAGTAGGCAAATGGGTGCTGCGGGTCAGACATTTCCAGGGCAAAAACTTCATCCACCAGCCCGTGGCAGAGCAGCCAGCGCTGCCAGGTGGGGAACTGGGCATAGCGATGACGGGCGATCGCCAGACTCATGGGCACATGGCGCAGGTTCATTACCAGCACGGTGATCCCGATGCTCAGCGCGGCTAGCCCCTGCCGCAAGCCTTCTACGGCCGCAAACTGGGACGCGCCTGCAAAGATCCAGGCCGACATGCCCAGGGTCGCTTCCACCGATAGCCGGGTCTGGATGGCGATCGCCCCAAAGCTGACAGCCGTGGGCAAAAATCCGGCTATAATTCCCAGCGCCCGCGTCCCGCCGCGCAAAAACTCTCGCATGTTTGCTTCTCCGGTTGGTTCAGGACTGACGCACTTGCGATAAGTTTTCTGGGTTTTGGACGATTTTTCGCGGGCGCAGTCCGCGAAAAATCGTCCAACTGCGTAAGTCCTATGGTTGTTCATTAGCTTAACTTTTGGCTTAACAGCGGCAACGGCGGTGGTGTTGCAGGGGGGCGATCGCTAGACTAAGGCCATCAGCAACCAGTTCTCGAACCCCCCGAAACTTATGAGAAATACTCATCCTGACTACAGTTGGCTGTTTCGGTTTGCGGTGCGCGTGTTGAAATACTTTCTTCTAACGCTGTTTGGAATTTTGGTAGCCATTGTGCTGTCAAAGGTTTTAGTAATTGCCCCTCTCCTGCATCTCCTGGTGAGCATTTTGGATGCTGCTCTGTTCAAGACGATGGGGTTGGTCTTTTGCCTGATGGCGATCGCCGTGGTGGTGGAGTCGATTCGCTAGGAGCCGTCCATCGCCCGCTGCACCTTGGCGACCTGCTTGGGCGCATCTGTTTTTTGGAAGAGGGCGATCGCCGCCTGAAAGCTTTCTTTGCTGCGGCGGGTGTCGCCCATTGCCCGATAGGTCAGCCCTTGCTGGTAGTAGGCTTCGGCCAGGTCATACTTTGCGCCCACGTCGCGCAGGTATTGAATCGAAGTCTGATGTTTTGCAACGGCCTGGTCATAGCGTCCCTCTTCGGTGTCGAGTGCGGCATCTCCATAAAGCGCCTTGGAGGTGGCTTGTCCGTAAGCGCTGCGTTCTCCAAAATCTAGCACGCGATGATAGAGCAGGCGCGATCGCTGAATTTCGCCCAGTTCCCGGTAGGTCAGCCCCAAGAAAAACAGGCGATATTCCGTCACCCAGCTTGGCATCTGGTAATCGTCCAACTGATTCACGGCCTCATACAGCTCATCCGCCAGCTTTCGCGCCAGTTTCCGGTTGCCCAGGCGCAGGTTGAGATAGGCAATGTAAAACAGGACGGACTTGCGGTAGCGGTCGTCGCCCAGCGGTTGGCAAAGCTGCTCGACCTGGCGATGGGCCGCCATGCCCGCTTCGTATTCGCCCAGGGCAATCTGGCAGATGCCAATGGTCAGCAGGGCGTTGATTTCCACCAGCCGCAGCTTGAAGGCCGTATCCTCGTCTGAGGGCGTTTGCAAGACCGATTGGGCGATCGCCCGCGCTTTTTGGCAGCATCTCACCGCTTCGTGGATATTATCAGACGAATAGTAATAGACCGCGCCCAAAATGCCGTAGAGTCTGGCGCGGCGATAGCTGTCGGGGAGCCGATCCACCACCGCCAGGATGACCTCCTCCGCCTGACTCAGTAGCCCCCGCTTGTAGAGCGATCGCCCCAGCGATTCGTTCGTGCCCCAGCGGTTGGGTCGCTTTTGAATAATCACGTCCGCCGCTGCCTCGTGGTCGCCCCGGTCGATGTAGTGATAGTAGGCTTCCAGCGCCGTTTGCACATCGTCTTGCGTGATGATGGTGGTCACCCGCTCGGTCCAAAATTCTGCGGCGTGGCGGTGGGCCGTGGCATAGTCGGGGGTGCTAGCCAGCCGATCGAGCGCCTGGGCGCGAATCACCGGATGCAGCCAGTAGCGCTCCTGTTCGCGCTCCACCAGCGATCGGTCTTGCAGCGCTCGAACCACGCGGCGATGGCGGCTCTCTGGCACGTCCCACAGCAGGCAAAATAGTCCTTCTATGGGCACTGTCGGCACGTCCTGATAGCGATAGCAGCCCATGCGACACAGCAGGTTATAGGCATCGGGCGATAGCTCTTGCAGTCGGTTGAACTGCTGGTTGACCTGGTCTTCTAGCTCGCAATGGCTCAGCAGGTTGGTCTGGTTGACCCGCCAATAGGCCGCCACATCCCCCGCAAAATCTTCGGCAATGCTGCTGCCGATTAGATCCATGCTTTTGGCATTGCCGCCGTGGGCCCGGTGCAGCGCCTGCATCGCAGGGGCATCGACACAGCGCAGCCCGCGATTTTGAAACACCTTTTCCCAGGCGGGCAGGGTTAGCCCCCGCAGCGGATAATGCTGCACCGACACCATATATTCGTGCAGGCGTTCGCGGCTGGTGATCAGCGTGGTGGACTGCACCGACGGGTCGGCTAGCACGTTGAGCAGCTCCACATAGCGGCGGTGTGGCTCGATAAAGCGTCCGTCTGGGTCGAGGGCGGGTTCCAGGTTGTCGATCAAAATGCCGAGGCGGTCGCCCTGGAGCTTGCGCTTGAGCCGATCCAGCGACACGAAAAACTCGCGGCCCGGTTCTTCGCCCAACTGCCGCAGCTTTTCCTCCAGCAGCGCCTCGACCGGGGCAATGTCCTTTGTGGCCTTGGCAATGGGGAATTCTAGCACTGCGCCGAACTTTTGCTGGAGATAGTTTCGCGCCAGCGTCGTTTTGCCAATGCCCGCCCGCGCCTGGATCACGATAATCTTGAAGCCCCGGCTCAGGAGTCCGTCTAGGTCGGCGATCGCCTCTTCCCGCCCGACGAAGTTGGGATCGGTCGCGGCTTCGTCGGCAACTGCCTGGGCCGATTGGTGGTCGTCGGGTTGCAGCGTCAGCCCAAAGGCGCGAAACAACTGTTCGAGCGATCGCGCATCGACCCCGCGCAGTTGGTCGCGCTGCTGGTCGAGCCAGGGCCGCAGAATGCGAGAAATGGTTTCCGGTGAGAGGTATTCCGCCGTGTGCCCGTTGGGGTTTCCAGGTTCGGTGCAGCGGGCAATTGCGGCGTAGGTGGGGCGATCGCCCGGAAACCGAAGGCACACAGCCTGCCAGATGCGGTCAAATCCCGTTTGGGTTAAGATGCGTCCCCGCTCGCGCCGTGATAATACAGCCATGCCTGTAGACAGAATCAGCCATCCAACCGACCAGACGCTTTAGCACGTGAACCCTTTGTTCACGGAGCCACCCACACCATTGCGTCAATATTCCCATGCTTTTTGGGAAATACTGAAAACTTCTTCCCTGAATCTTTATACTCAGGTTCGACCGTCCCCTATGCTGACTAGCAGCAACCCATTGTCTCAGAGCCTCTGCCGTTAGCCCCGTTAGCCCCGTTAGTTCCTCCCAATCCCCAACGCTTGGTGTTTCTCATGGTGAAGCTGAGCCACGTCGTTCCCTTTGGGCGATCGCTCGCCGAGTATCGCCTGATGTTTAACCTGACCGACCTCGACCTGTCCCGCGACATTTTGGACGCGGGCGGCGGCCCGGCCAGCTTCAACGCCGAGATGCACCAGTTGGGGTATCGGGTCATTTCCATCGACCCGATTTATCAATTCAGCGGCGCGGAAATCGAGCAGCGATTCTACGCCTGCGCCAGCGACATCATTCGCCAGGTGAAAGATATGCCCGATGGCTGGGTGTGGGGCTATCACCAGTCGCCGGACGACCTGCTGCGGAACCGCGAAACGGCGCTGCGGCGGTTTTTGGCAGACTATGACCAGGGCAAGGCCGAAGGACGCTATCTCGTAGGTGAGTTGCCCGATCTGCCGCTGAGCGATCGCCCCTACGACCTGATGCTCTGCTCTCACCTACTGTTTCTCTATTCCGACCATCTCAGCCTGGAGATGCACTGCCGCTCTATCGCCGCCCTGATGGTGCGGGGGCAAGAACTCCGAATTTTTCCGCTGCTGACCCTGGAACGAGTGCGATCGCCCCACCTCGAACCCGTCTGCGAAGTCCTCACCGACTTGGGCTATCGCGTGGAAATCGTCCCGGTGCGCTACGAACTGCAAAAAGGCGGCAATGAGATGCTGCGGGTGACGCGGCTGGCGGTTTAGTCGGTCGCAAATGATTGAGAGATGAACGGAGGATCTGTTAGAGACTACAAATAGAGACGACAAGTAGAGACGACAAGCGTCTTGATGACTGATTCCCTTTTTACCTTGAGACAGATTTAGTTCAATGCCCGATCCAATCCATCAGTGGTTCTCTACCCAACGCATCACCGATTCTCTGTACCTCATCACCGAGCCGCATTACTACTGGTTTAACCGGGCAAATTTGTGGCTGATCAAGGGGCGCGATCGCGATTTGCTGATCGACACGGGGCTGGGCGTACTCAGCCTGCGAACCTATCTGGCGGATCTGCTGGACAAGCCGCTGCTGGCGATCGCCTCCCACATTCACTTCGACCACGCTGGGGGAATGCACGAGTTTGACCATCGCGCCATCCACGCGGCCGAGGCCAGCGCCCTGCGGATGGGCGACGACTACGAGGCACTGTGTACGCCGCAGCAGGGCTGGGTGCGGCAGGAGGATTTTCACCAGTTGCCCTACGAGGGCTTTACGGTGACCACCTACAGGCTGCGGGCCTGCGAGCCGACGCAGATTTTGAATGAGGGCGATGTGCTAGATCTGGGCGATCGCGCCCTGGAAGTGCTGCATCTGCCAGGCCACTCTCCGGGCTGCATCGCGCTCTACGACCCCAAGACGCAGGACCTTTTTTCCGGCGACGTGATCTACGACGGTGAACTGCTGGACGATCTGCATTGCAGCCATATCCCCACCTACCTGGCCACCTACGATCGGCTGGCGCGGCTGCCTGTGGAGACGGTCTATCCGGGGCACTACCGGATTTTTGGCAAAGCGGACTATGGGCGCATTGTGGACGAGTATCGGCGATCGCGCCGCAGTCTGGGCTGTCCTAGTGAACGGGTGCAGTCCCACAGCGGCCGGGCTTAGCCCACCCTCGACAAGACCGATGCGTCACCAGGCAAAATCCGTGCTAAAACGGGGCGATAGAAAGGGGCGATGGGCTATTCGCGAAGCAATCCCTTCGGGAATCGCCCCGGCCGCTAGAATGAAATCGTCGATGGGGTCTTTTGACCTGCGGTTACGGTTGGGCCGGGTCGCCGTTTTAGCGGCACGCCTGGATTGAAGGGTCACGCAACGTCTGATGTCTGATTTGCAGCAGAAGCATCCGCCGGGAACGTCGCCGCTGGCGCTGTGGTTTCGTGATACCACGGGGCTGTTGGAGGAGCGCGTCCAGTTTCGCCTGCGCGGCAATCATCTGCACATTCTCTGTGAGGCGCAGCCCTGCCCCGACCGGGGGGCAATCGTGGGGCGGCTGCTGCCTGCGCTGCGGGAGGTTGACCTGAATACGTTGGTGCCCGCCGGACAGCCAACGATTTATCAAATTTATCTCTACGGTCGGCGACCCGGACAGTCGTCGCCGGACTGGTCGTTTTCGATTGATCTGCACCAGTTGGACGATCAACTCCAGCAGTTTCTTGGGGAACAACTGCTGGCGGAAGAGTCCCCAGAGTCTGCATCGCAGCGGGGCGGGCAGTTGGCGACGGTCAGTGCCGGATCTGGGCCTGGTTCAACAGTTGGCTTTGGCGGGCTGCCGTCGGGCGATTCGCGTAGCGATCCCTTTGGGAATCGCCCGGTTGAAGGCGATGCGGCGCTCTCTGGGTCAACCCTGGGTCTGGCGCGGCAGGGGCACCCAGGGGCGATTGCCCGCTACCTGAGCGACCACCTCAGCAGCTTTGGCGTATCCGTGAGGGCAACCGTCAAGCCGCTGCGCCCCGCCCCAGGGCCCGCTCCCGATGCCGCACCGGAACCCCCACCCCAGCGGCTGTGGGTGCTGTGCGAGGCGAATTATTCGCTGGATTCCTCTCTGCTGGCGGAGCCGCTGGCTCAACATTTGCGCGATCTGCGGCTAGAGGGCTTTCGGGATGCGGTGGTGCGGGTGCAGGTGGCGGGCGAAAGCCAGCCTGACTGGATGCTTCAGGTCGATCTGACACCGCCCAATGCCATGCTGCGGGAGTGGGCCCGCTGGGGCGACGTGGGCAGCCTGACGCGCCTGCTCAACCCGGTGCTGGAGATGCTGGAGGGCGAGGTGTCTACCGCAACGCTGCGGGACTCGACGCTGCACCTGTTTTGTAGCCCCCTGCCCCAGAGCAGCCTTGCGCCCCATCCTCCTGACCGAGCGGCGGTGAAGGCGGGCGTGGGGGCTGTGTTGCAATCCATCGCGCCCCAGGGCATCCACGCTGCGACGGTCTACGGCCAGGTGTTGCACCAGGAAACGCCGGCCTGGGTGGACTGGCTGGATTTGCCCGCTAGCCAGCAGCCGCACCTGGCAGACTCGACGCTGACCCTGGCCCAGCAGGGCGACTGGGGGGCGATCGCCTTTCTGCTGAATCGTCTGCTCAACCCCGACCTGACGCAGCAGTTGGCGACGGGCGGCATCCGTGTCCAGCTTTTGCCCAAGCTGGATGGCAGCGTGCCATCGGATGCACCCACCCACGCCCAGCGCTATCTGCTGCATGTGATGAGCGATGCGCCCGTCTGTCCAGACCAGCGGCGGGTTGGCACGACGGTGGTGCGCTTTCTGCGAGATCTGAATTTGCCGCAACTGGCCGGCGTGCGGGTTTACGGGCGGCGTGCAGGACAAAAGCGGCCGCTGTGGAGCTATGGAGTGGATTTTGCGCCGCGATCGCGCGTGGTGCCAGAGCCAGCGCCGGAATTTGCGGCCACCGATGCCTACGTGGGCGACCTGCTGACCCCCGGCGGCGACCTGATCCTGCGCTCCGACGCGGATCTGCAAACGGCCTGGCAGCGCTGGTGCGATCGCCTCAGCGCGTCGATTCGGCGGGCGTTGGTGAAAACGCACCTGTTTGCTCCCACGGAGGATGCCCCCGCAG